>JBATYU010000111.1:0-2073 GCA_049674245.1 Bradyrhizobium sp.
AATGGTGGATGGATGCGATCGGCGCCATGGATCTGCGCTACGACGCGGTCGACGACATCGATCGGGCAAGGCGTCTGCCATCGCTTCAGCTGATCGGCACGCCCGGGCGCGAAACCATCGATTTGAACAGCCTGCGCAAGGTCGGCGTCGAGATTGTCGGGCGCGTTGCGGGTATGCATGACGGAAAGGTGCAGTTCTCCGCGTCGCTCCCGAATCACTGCGCGCTTGCGGACCTCAAGATGAACCGACTTTTGGCGAGCATCGACGCGTGGATTCTCGCGAGCGGGCAGGAGGATCGCTTCCTCGTGCCGCATCGCTTCGAGCCTACAGAGATTGACCCGCAGCCCAGACTCGGCATGGACCTGAACGATCGAAGCGTCAGAACCGTGATTTGGGCTACCGGATATCGCCCCGATTATTCTTGGCTCGATGTTTCCGTCCTCGATCGCAAAGGGCGCATCCGTCACGATGGCGGCGTTGTGGCGGCGCCGGGGATGTACGTCATGGGTCTGCCGTTCATGCGCCGGCGCAAGTCGTCTTTCATCGACGGGGCCGGGGAGGATGCTGCGGACCTTGCCGCGCACCTGAATCTCGGCCTGCGTCGCTCGGCCGCCTGAGGAGCATTTCAGATGGATACGCCTCGTCATTTCCAGCCGCACTACGATGCGGTGATCGTCGGAGCGCGATGCGCCGGGGCCGCTACGGCGATGCTTCTCGCGCGCGCAGGGATGAATGTTCTCGCGATCGACCGCCAGGCCTACGGCTCCGACACGATGTCGACTCACGCCCTGATGCGAACAGGAGCCCTTCAGCTCGAGCGATGGGGATTGCTGCCGGCAGTGATGGCCGAGGGAACACCGGAAATTCGCGCCACGACGTTCCACTATGGCTGCGACTCGCTGCGCCTGGGCATCAAGCCGGAGTATGGCGTCGAGTATCTCTGCGCGCCGAGGCGCACCGTGCTGGATCGCATCCTCGTCGATGCAGCCCGCAGCGCGGGGGCAGATGTGCGTCACGGCGTGGTGCTCTCTCGCCTTCAGATCGATTCCAAAGGCGGGGTCGTCGGTGCATTGCTGAAGGACGCGGACGGGCATAGCATGGCGGTTCGTTCCGACATCGTGATCGGTGCGGACGGCAGGCAGTCCACGGTTGCCAAGCTGGTCAACGCCCGGACCTATCTCAATGGCCGGAGTGCATCCGGCTACGTCTACGGATACTACGAGGACCTGGAACGGCACGGATATCACTGGCACTTTGGGGAGAACGTTGCGGCAGGTGTCATCCCCACGAACCATGGGCAGCACTGCGTGTTTGTCGGCGTGCCGGGCACAGCCTTCCCGGCCACGTTTCGCGGAAATGTCGAGAGCGCCTTCCTCCAGGTCCTCGCGGCAAACTCGCCGCATCTCAGCGACGATGTCATTCGCGCTCGCCTGGTCGGCCGCCTGCGTGGCTTCGTCGGCGTCCCCGGGCATCTCAGGCAATCTCACGGTCCCGGTTGGGCGCTGGTCGGCGATGCCGGTTACTTCAAGGACCCGCTGACCGCTCACGGAATAACCGACGCACTCAGGGACGCGGAGCTGCTGGCCCGCGCAATCCTCGATGGAAGGGCGGGTGCACTCGAGGCCTATCAGCACGAGCGCGATGCGCTGTCGGAGCCGCTGTTCCACGTGACGGAGGCAATCGCCTCGTTCCGGTGGAATCTCGATGAGGTCAAGACCCTGCATTCAAGCCTCAGCGCGTCCATGCAGGCGGAGTGTGAGTACATGGCAGGCTTGCCTGCGCCTGCGCGCCGCGAGCCGCAAACTCGATCAGGAATGGCAGATCGAAACGCGGCACTGGCGTCGGAGGCTTGCTAATCCCCTTGCAGCTTAGGAGCGCGACAATGACGGCAAACGATTCCACCTGGAAGCAGACACTGGCCGGCCAGCCGCGGATGGGCGCACGGGCCGAGCGGCGGCGTACGACGTCGATGCGTGACGTCGAGATGTTCACGGCAATGACGGGAGACAGGAATCCGATTCACTATGATGCCGACCTCGCAGCGAGGTCTCCGTTCGGCGGACTGATCGTGCA
>JBATYU010000112.1:0-2581 GCA_049674245.1 Bradyrhizobium sp.
CTTTTTCTCTTGGTGACTCAACCGAAGGACGCGAGCAAGATCGGCCACGAGTTGAATCAATTCGAGCAGCGCCAACTGATCGAGTGGACACCGCAACCGAGCGACTTTCTCAAGCACGACGACGAGAAGCGTACATATGATGACGTGTTCGGCACGTATCGCGACGAGCAAGCGAACTACAGCACGTGCGTTTTCCCCCGCGTTGCATTTTCGCATCCCTACGAAGCCGAATACGTTCTTCTGAAGCTGAAGGATGGGATGCGGCTGTTGGATCTCGGGTGCGGATCTGGCGCGGCGGCCTACTACCTCGCCAGCCGGCGAGCTATCGAAATTGTGTGCGTGACCAATTCATCCGTGCAAGCGGACATCTGCCGACAGAAATTTGCAAAACTGGGTGGGCGTGGACAGGTGATCGTCACCGACTTCGACAGCCTCGATCTCCCGAGTGAAAGTTTTGACGCCATCTATGCGCTCGAGTCGATTGGCTACACCAAAAACCTGGACGCTTGGCTGGCGCGCTGCTGGCGGATGCTCAAGCCGGGAGGAAGCCTGTTGATCCGCTCACCGGGGTCGTTGGATCATTGTCGGCGTAAAGAGGACTACCTGAGCGTCACCGTGTTCTTCGACAACTGGCGCTACAATTTTATCGGCGCCAATCTGCTCGTCTACAAGATGCGCCGATTAGGCTTCAACCCGATCCGTTATCGGCGACTGCCATTCTGGGCCTGGGGCCTCACCTGGAACTTCATTCAACACTTGGTGTTGTGGAAGTATCGGCTAAAGATGCGCACATTCGTGGAATTGGAACGGATCATTTGGCGCACTTCGAAGGTATTTGTCTTCGGCAACCCGTACAACACCGTGCTAGCGACCAAGCCCGAGGCAGCATCTTGCTCCCGGCAGGCTCTTGCATCCTCAGAAGCATTAGGTGGCGTTGCCGAGACTGATCGCCTTCCGGCTGAGGGCCGACGTACCTAAAGAGATCGAGGTGCGTGGTGCGTGATGGATTGGAAAACCTGCTTGACAGATGTTTCTCCAATCGTTCAACCATGTCGGGTTTGGCAGCATTGGGATAAAGTGAGCGCTGATCAGAAATACTTGCCGTAGTCCGCTAACGGTAGGCTGCAATATGGTCTCCATTTTCAATTTTGGATCTACGGAGGCAAGCTCCTATCTCGCGCGATCAGAAAATATGCGTGAGGAGGGCTATGCGAGGGGGGCGCACGAAGCAAGGATGTTTCTGCTCGCCGCGGGCAAGTATTATCAGCCGCCGCAAGCTCACGATTGGATAAACAAAGCAATCGAAGAGGGCCGCCGCGAACTTCAAGCCCAGCGCGCCCTCGAACGCGAAATCGCGACCTGGGATTTGGCGTGCCGGACAATGTTTTTGCTTATGACAATCCGGGATTGGTCAGTTCGAGGCACGAAAACGTCCTGCGGGTTTCCCGGGTTCTACTGGATGCCCTTATAGTTGCGGGAGGGAACTTCCTTTTGCGCGGCGAAAAAGCTTTCTCCGGCTCATTTCTCGGCGCACCGTCGAAGGCGAGCGGCCCAGCAACCGGGCCACGATGTGCCGACGTCGCTCCTCGCCCGCGCCAATGAGGTGACTGAATGAGGCGGCGACTTCCGTTGATGGCACCAAACGTACATTGACGAGCGCTCGTACACTGCTGGCGGCGGATTAACCTCGTATGGGCCGAATTTTCTCGATCAATATCGGCGCGCGGCCGGCTACGTCGATCGCATCCTCAAGGGCGAGAAGCCAGCCGACCTGCCGGTGCAGGCGCCCACTAAGTATGAACTAGTCATCAACCTCAAGACTGCAAAGGCCCTCGACTTCCCCGTGCCGCCGTCCGTGCTCGCGCGCGCTGACGAGGTGACCGAGTGAAACGGCAATGTCGGCTATTGGCAAAACGGACATCGCCGTCGCATCGGTGAAGGTCTGCTTTCTGTGGGAACAGCGGACATCGAACATTCGCTGCTCTAGGTCTGCTTTTGGTGCTGTGGACGGCGCCCACTCTGCGGCACTTGCCCCGTGAGCGACAAACCTCGATCAGCCGCCGCGTGTCGGCCTGTTGCGGCAACATTCCACCGGTGAAGACGAGGTCAGCCCAGGCAAAATCGTCGTCCGCGATTGACGCCGTATTGCAGTCAACGCGCACCGTCCAGCTGCCGGGTAACATCGCGGCGACGGTAATCAGGCCCAGGAGAGGTGCGGGGCGGCGAACTCCCATTAATTTGCAGGATTCAGCAAAGCTCCAGAAGGAGTCCGCAGCGAAGCGCGGATAGAGCATGAGCACGTTACATGAGCACGTTGCACGGGCACGGTGCGTTCATGGTGGTCCTTCGCGCGAGAGGGCAAAGGAATAAGCCCCGGCGAAGAGGTAAAAGCTAACGATCGGAATCCAGTTTTACTGTCTGGCGCCCACTGTTTAGCGCTTTGAGTTGGTTTATGTATTCCTCAGGCTTTATCAAATGGAACGGAACCTTCAGGCCCATAAAACTCGCTATGCGACCAATGAAGGCAGTGCAGTTGGTTGTTTCCGCATTCCATATCGGCGAGGTCGCCTGAAGATGCTTG
>JBATYU010000113.1:0-12757 GCA_049674245.1 Bradyrhizobium sp.
GCATCCAGGACGTGGTGGCGAAATCGATCGGCTCGTCGAATCCGTACAACATGGTTCGCGCGACCTTCGATGCGCTGAAGCATCAGGATTCGCCGCGTTCGGTCGCGGCGCGCCGCAATATCAAGGTGTCCGCGCTGCAGGCGCGCCGCGTCGGCGGCGATGCCGAGGTCGCGGCCGACTAACCAACGCGCATGTTCAGCGCTTTTCGGAGTTAAGACGATGGCCAAGGCCGCAAAGACGATCAAGGTCGAGCAGACCGGCAGCGCGATCCGCCGCCATCACTCGCAGCGTTCGACGCTGATCGGGCTGAAGCTCAACAAGATCGGCCGGGTTTCCGAGCTGCAGGATACGCCCGCGGTTCGCGGCATGATCGCAAAAGTTCAACATCTCGTCCGTATCGTCGGCGAGAAGTAACACGAAATAAGGAGAAGGGCGATGAAGCTCAGCGATATCGCCGACAATGCCGGCTCGCGCAAGAAGCGGATGCGCGTCGGCCGTGGCATCGGTTCAGGCAAGGGCAAGACGGCGGGCCGCGGCGGCAAGGGCCAGACCGCGCGCTCGGGCGTGCGCATCAAGGGTTTTGAAGGCGGCCAGATGCCGCTGCATCGGCGTCTGCCGAAGCGCGGCTTCAACAACATCTTCCGGCTCGAATTCGCGGAAGTCAATCTCGACCGCATTCAGCAGGCGATCGAGGCCAAGCATCTCGACGCCAAGGGCACCGTGAACGCGGAATCGCTGGTGAAGGCGCGCGTCATCCGGCGTGCGAGGGATGGCGTGCGGCTGCTCGGTCGCGGCGAGATCAAGGCCAAGCTGAATATCGAGGTTCACGGCGCGTCGAAATCGGCGATCGCGGCGGTCGAAAAGGCGGGCGGCACGGTGAAAATCCTGGCGCCGGCGAAAAAGGACGAAGGCAAGGCAGCGTAACATCTGCGTCATCGCCCGCGAGGGGTGGGCAATCCGCACGATCAAACGATGGACTTATCGAAGCCGAGCACCAAATAATGTCCAGCGTCTGCTGATCGCCCCGCGGGGTTGGCGGGAAGAAGCACGGCAAAGGGCGGCGGGAGAAAGCCAGACATGGTCTCAGCAGCGGAACAATTGGCGGCCAACCTCAACTTCGGCGCGCTCGCCAAGGCCGACGAACTGAAGAAGCGCATCTGGTTTACGCTGGGTGCGCTATTGGTTTACCGGCTCGGCACCTACATTCCGCTGCCCGGCATCGATCCCAACATCTGGGAGCAGGTATTTCGCAGCCAGGCCGGCGGCATTTTGGGCATGTTCAACATGTTCGCCGGCGGCGGCATTCACCGCATGGCGATCTTTGCCCTCAACATCATGCCGTATATCTCGGCCTCGATCATCATCCAGCTCTTGACCACCGTTTCCCCGCAGCTCGAGGCGCTGAAGAAGGAAGGCGAGGCCGGGCGCAAGACGCTCAACCAGTACACGCGTTATCTCACGGTGCTGCTCGCCGCATTCCAGTCCTACGGCATCGCGGTCGGCCTTGAAGGCGCCGGCAACGTCGTCAGCGACCCCGGGCTGTTCTTCCGTCTCTCCACCGCGATCACGCTGACCGGCGGCACCATGTTCCTGATGTGGCTGGGCGAGCAGATCACCTCGCGCGGCATCGGCAACGGCATCTCGCTGATCATCCTCGCTGGCATCGTCGCCGAGCTGCCGTCGGCGCTTGCCAACATGCTCGAGCTCGGCCGTCAGGGCGCGCTGTCGACCGGGTTGATCCTGATCGTGATCGTGATGGCGGTCGCCGTGATCGCCTTCATCGTGTTCGTGGAGCGGGCGCAGCGGAGGCTTCTGATCCAGTATCCGAAGCGCCAGGTCGGCAACAAGATGTTCGAGGGCCAGTCCTCGCATCTGCCGCTCAAGCTCAATACCTCAGGCGTGATCCCGCCGATCTTCGCATCCTCGCTGCTGCTGCTGCCGACCACGGTTGCGAACTTCAATGCGGGGCGAGGGCCGGAGTGGTTTCAATGGATCAACACGCAGCTCAGTCACGGCCGCCCGCTGTTTTTGATTCTCTATCTCGCGCTGATCGTGTTCTTTGCGTTCTTCTATACCGCGATCGTGTTCAACCCGACCGAGACCGCCGACAATTTGAAGAAGCACGGCGGCTTCATCCCCGGCATTCGTCCCGGCGAGCGCACCGCCGAATACATCGATTACGTGTTGTCACGCATCACGTGTGTCGGCGCGATCTATCTGGCGATCGTCTGCCTGATCCCCGAAATTCTGATTTCGTACGCCTCGGTGCCGTTCTACTTTGGCGGCACCTCGCTGTTGATCGTGGTCAGCGTGACCATGGATACGGTGGCGCAGGTTCAGGGCTATCTGCTCGCCCATCAGTATGAGGGGCTGATCAGGAAGTCGAAATTGCGGGGCCGTCGCCGCTGATGGCGGTGAGGGGCAGTCGAAAACCAACAACAGGGTGCGCGGCCAATCGCTCACCGAGCCGGGGGGCGTACAAGGATGAGACTGATACTTCTTGGGCCGCCGGGGTCCGGCAAGGGAACCCAGGCACAGCGGTTGGTCGATCGCTATGGCATCGCTCAGCTTTCGACCGGTGAAATGCTGCGCGCCGCGGTCGCGGCGGGAACGCCGGTCGGGCTGAAAGCCAAGGACATCATGGCCTCGGGCGGCCTGGTGCCGGACGACATCGTGATCGGAATCATTTCCGACCGGCTCGACCAGCCCGACGCGGCCAAGGGATTTATCCTCGACGGTTTCCCGCGCACGGTGCCGCAGGCGGAGGCGCTGGACGAGCTTTTAAAGAAAAAGCACATGAAGCTCGATGCCGTGGTCGAACTTCGCGTCAACGAAAGCGCGCTATTGGAGCGGGTGGAACGTCGGGCGGCCGAGACGCGGGCGCGCGGCGAGGAAGTGCGCATCGACGACACGTCGGAGGTGTTGATCAAGCGGCTCGCCAGCTATCGGCAACTGACCGAGCCGCTGATCCACTACTATTCGGAGCGGCGTAAGCTTCTAACCGTCGATGGCATGATGACCATCGAGCACGTCACGCGGGAGATCAACCGGATTCTGGCCGCGATCGGAGCCGTCGAGCCCCACGCGCCCAAGGTTGCCAAAGCGGCCAAAAAGGCCATGGGAAGCCGGTCCAAACCGGCGGCCACAGCGGCCAGTACCGCCAAAGGGCCGGCCAACGCGGTCCGGAAGGCCGCCAAAGTGGTGGCCAGGGGGGCCAAAAGGCTGGTCCGGAAGATGGCGATAGCGAAGGGCGGGAAAAGCCCCAAAAAGGTCACGAAAAAGCGAGCTAAACGCTAGAAACGGTTGACGAAACCTCCTTGAATCCATTAATAAGCCCCGCATCCAAGTCGGATAGTTTTCAGACGATGCCGGGCCCCGAAAAGTCCAAGGGGAAGGGCGTCGTGTTCGCGTTTGCGGACACCTGTCCGAGACAGCAAGAGCACTGCCTTTCCCTTAGGGATCGGCGACAGGAGAGAAGTCCGTGGCCCGTATTGCCGGCGTGAACATCCCGACCAACAAGCGCGTCCAGATCGCGCTTCAGTACATCCATGGCATCGGCCAGAAGAGCGCGGCCGAGATCATGGAGAAGGTGAAGATCCCGACCGATCGCCGCGTCGCTCAGTTGAGCGATCAGGAAGTTCTGCAAATCCGCGAAGTGATCGACCGTGACTATGTGGTCGAAGGCGATCTGCGTCGCGAGACCGGTATCAACATCAAGCGGCTGATGGATCTCGGCTGCTATCGCGGCCTGCGTCATCGCCGCGGATTGCCGGTGCGCGGGCAGCGTACCCATACCAACGCGCGTACGCGCAAGGGGCCGGCCAAGTCGATCGCCGGCAAGAAGAAGTAAGAGGGCGAATAGGGAGTAGCGAATAGCGAGTAGGGAAGTCCTTACCATTCGCTACTCGCCGTCAACTACTCGCTCGTCAGGTGTAGCCGCTGGCATTACGGCGGCGTCGAGATCGTTAGAAAGGTTTTGGAATGGGCAAGGAAGCCACTCGCGTTCGCCGCCGTGAGCGCAAGAATATCGCCTCCGGCGTCGCGCACGTGAATTCGTCGTTCAACAACACCACCATCACCATCACCGATGCGCAAGGAAACACCATCGCCTGGTCGTCGGCGGGGACGATGGGTTTCAAGGGTTCGCGCAAGTCGACGCCCTATGCCGCGCAGGTCGCCGCCGAAGACGTTTCCAAGAAGGCGCAGGAACACGGCATGCGCACGCTGGAAGTCGAGGTAGCCGGTCCCGGTTCGGGCCGCGAATCGGCGCTTCGCGCGCTGCAGGCCGCGGGCTTCACCGTCACCTCGATCCGCGACGTGACGACGATCCCGCACAATGGTTGCCGGCCGCGCAAGCGCCGGCGGGTTTGAGGTTCAATCGCGGGCAGTCCGGCTGCCTCGCATCGTAGTGAGAATTTCTTTTGCAAGCTGCGGACCGCTTCCCGCAGGTCTCCAACGCCAGTAATGCAGATGAACTGGCCCGTATGGGTGAAACAGTGACGATCCAGAAAAATTGGCAAGAACTTATCCGCCCGAACAAGCTCCAGGTCGCCGCGGGCGGTGACGCGACGCGTTTTGCGACCCTGGTTGCCGAACCGCTCGAGCGCGGCTTCGGCCAGACGCTCGGCAACGCGCTGCGCCGTATCCTTCTTTCCTCGCTGCAGGGCGCGGCGGTGCAGTCGGTGCATATCGACGGCGTGCTGCACGAATTCTCCTCGATTGCCGGCGTCCGCGAGGACGTCACCGACATCGTGCTCAACATCAAGGACATCTCGATCAAGATGCAGGGCGAAGGCCCCAAGCGCATGGTCGTGAAGAAGCAGGGCCCGGGCGTCGTCACCGCCGGTGACATCCAGACCGTCGGCGATGTCGTCGTGCTCAATCCCGACCTGCAGATCTGCACGCTGGACGAGGGCGCCGAGATTCGCATGGAATTCACTGTCACGACCGGCAAGGGCTATGTCGCCGCCGAGCGCAACCGCCCCGAAGACGCGCCGATCGGCCTGATCCCGGTCGACAGCCTGTTCTCGCCGGTCCGCAAGGTCTCCTACAAGGTCGAGAACACCCGCGAGGGCCAGATCCTCGACTACGACAAGCTGACCATGACGATCGAGACCAACGGCGCGATCTCGCCGGAGGACTCGGTGGCCTATGCCGCGCGCATCCTGCAGGACCAGCTCAACGTGTTCGTGAACTTCGAAGAGCCGCGCAAGTAAGTGACGCAGGAGATCATTCCCGATCTCGCCTTCAATCCGGCGTTCCTCAAGAAGGTCGACGAGCTCGAACTGTCGGTGCGCTCGGCAAACTGCCTGAAGAACGACAACATCGTCTATATCGGCGACCTCGTGCAGAAGTCGGAAGCCGAAATGCTGCGCACCCCGAATTTCGGCCGCAAGTCGCTGAACGAGATCAAGGAAGTGCTGGCCCAGATGGGTCTGCACCTCGGCATGGAGGTGCCGGGCTGGCCGCCGGAGAATATCGACGAGCTGGCGAAGCGCTTCGAGGATCATTACTGAGGCTTGCCCCGGGCGCGGCGCGGCACGAAGTGCTGCGCTGCAGAACCGGGGTCCAGTCTTGAGGTGGGTCCCGGCTCAGCAGCGCATCGCTTCGCGCTGCACTGCGTCCGGGACACGAGTGGAAAGAGCAGAAGAGAGGACGCCATGCGTCACGGCAAGGTTCATCGCAAGCTCAACCGCACCGCCGAGCACCGGCGCGCGATGTTTGCCAATATGTGCGCGGCGCTGATCAAGCACGAGCAGATCGTCACCACGCTGCCGAAGGCGAAGGAATTGCGCCCGATCGTGGAGAAGCTGGTCACGCTCGGCAAGAAGGGCGGCCTTTCGATGCGCCGGCAGGCGATCTCGGAACTGCGCGACGTCGACATGACCAGAAAACTGTTCGACGCGCTGGCCACCCGCTACAAGGACCGCCACGGCGGCTATACCCGCATCATCAAGGCCGGCTTCCGTTACGGCGACAACGCGCCGATGGCGGTGATCGAATTCGTCGATCGCGACGTCGATGCCAAGGGCCAGGACTCCGGCCCGGTCGAGGTGAAGGCACCCGCCGAAGCGGCGTAGGCTTCTCTCGGATTGGTTTTCAAAAGCGGCGCACCGGCGCCGCTTTTTTCATTGGGCATCGTCACACGCCGCCCGCATTGCGGCCACGCCCTCCGCTCCCGATATCTCCTTCCTCACGGATGGAGATGACCCATGAAATTCGACCTTTCAGGAAAGACCGCGCTGGTTACGGGCTCTACCGCCGGCATCGGCCACGCGATTGCCAAGGGCCTCGCTAGCGCGGGGGCAAATGTGGTGGTCAACGGCCGCAGCCAGGCCAAGGTAGATGCGGCGGTGGCGAAGCTTGCGGAGGCCATTCCCGGCGCCAAGGTCCGCGGCGTTGCTGCCGACGTCTCGACGGCGGCCGGATGCACGGCGCTCACGGCGGCGCTGCCCGAGGTCGATATCCTTATCAACAATGCGGGGATTTTCGAACCCAAGGGGTTCTTCGATATTCCCGACGAAGATTGGAGCCGCTTCTACGAAGTCAATGTGATGTCGGGTGTGCGACTGGCGCGCGCCTACATGCCGGGCATGCTGAAGCGCAACTGGGGCCGCATCGTCTTCATCTCGTCTGAATCCGCGCTGAATATTCCGAAGGAGATGATCCATTACGGCATGACCAAGACCGCGCAGCTTGCGGTCTCGCGGGGACTGGCCGAGATGACCAAGGGTACCGCGGTGACCGTCAATTCGGTGCTGCCGGGACCGACGATGTCGGAGGGCGTGGAGATCTTCATCAAGGATATCGCGAAACACAACGGGGTGACGGTGGAGCAGGCGACCAAGCAGTTCTTCCAGCAGCAGCGTCCGACCTCGCTGCTGCAGCGCTTTGCGACTGTCGATGAGATCACCAACATGGCGGTCTATGTCGCTTCGAAGGAATCTTCAGCGACCAACGGCGCAGCACTTCGCGCCGAAGGCGGCATCGTTCAGACCATTGCGTGAGGGCCGGATGGCGGCCTATGTGATTTCCGAACTCGAAGTACGCGATCCCATTGCAATCGAGACCTACCGCAGCGTCGCGGCCAAATCGATCGCGCAATATGGCGGGCGCTATCTGGTCCGCGGCGGCGCGGCCCGTATTGCCGAGGGCGGCCCGCCGCCGAAGAACATCATCGTCGTCGAGTTTCCCTCGATGGAAAGACTGCGGCAATGGTATGCCTCGGCAGAATATGCCGAAGCGCTCAAGGTGCGGCGGACCGCGCTGGAGCGGCGTCTGATTTTTGTTGAGGGCGTGGTGGCGGCCGGCGATAATTAGTCGGTACCACCATTCGGAGACGCGAATGAGAAGGTCTCACTATCTGCTCGTGGCGGTCATCATCGGAATGACAGGAATGGCCGTACCATTGCGCGCCGAAACGATAGATCTCTGTAAGACTCAATCTTGTGAGGGAAATGCAGTTCTCAATCGCGCCGCATGTTCCGAGTTGCCATCGAATTCGTCATGTCTTCCTGCAGCGGAAGAAATGCTCCGCGGGTGTTACGCTTACTGCGGGAAATATCCGGCATCGGAACCAGATCCGCCGCCAAACCCTGCTGGTTTAGGGGACTGCGATCCCAACCTAGACCGTTGCCGTTAGATCGTGGGGTGGGCAAAGCGCAAGCGTGCCCACCATGGAAAGTGGTGCAGGTAGATGGTGGGCACGGCGCAAGTTCGCCTTTGGCCCACCCTGCGTCTCTTACCACCCCTCCAGCACGATCTTGCCGCGCGACTTGCCGCTCTCCAGAAGCGCATGCGCGCGCTTCAAGTTAGCGGCATTGATGGTGCCAAAAGTCTGGTCCAGCGTGGTGCGCAGCACGCCCTTGTCGATGAGATCGGCGACGTCGTTCAAGAGATGGTGCTGGCCGATCATGTCAGGGGTCCGGAACGATGAGCGCGTGAACATCGATTCCCAGTGGATCGACACCGCCTTGCCCTTGAAGACGCTGACGTTGAATTCACTGGGATCGTCGATCAATCCGAATTTTCCTTGCGGCGCCATCAAATCCGCGATCGCCTTGTAGTGCTGGTCGGTGAAGGTGAGGCTGGCAACGAGAGCGACCGGCGGCACCTTCAGCCGTTCGATCTGCTCCTTCATCGGCTTTGAGTGATCGATCACGGCATGGGCACCGAGCTCAAAACACCATCTTTGCGATTCCGGGCGCGTCGCGGTGGCAACAACGGTCAATCCGGTGAGTCGGCGCGCGAGCTGAATCAGGATCGAGCCGACGCCGCCGGCACCGCCCGTAATCAGCAGCGTGCGCGGGTCGACACTCTTTCCCGGCACCGCGCCGAGGCGATCAAACAACAGTTCCCACGCGGTGATCGAGGTCAGCGGCAGCGCTGCGGCTTGCGCGAATGAAAGCGATTTTGGCTTGCCGCCGACGATGCGCTCATCGACCAGGTGAAATTCCGAATTGGTGCCCTGGCGCTGGATCGAGCCGGCGTAGAAAACTTCATCGCCCGGCTTGAATAGCGTGACATCCGGGCCGACCGCATCGACGACGCCGGCGGCGTCATAACCCAAGATCTTGGTTTCACCTTCCGGGGGTGCGGCGCGCTTGCGGACCTTGTAGTCGACCGGATTGGCAGAGATGGCCTTGACGGCGACGCGGAGGTCGCGGCCTTGCGGTTCCGGCTTTGCTGTCTCGAAATCGATCAATGCATCCGCCGCCTCGATCGGCAGCGATTTTTTGTATCCGACGGCCTTCATGGCGGTTGTCTCCCGATCCTGTTCTCAACGTGGTGGCCTAATTGTCGTCCTGGCGCGATCTTGGCAAGTACTGTAAATTCGGGGATATAGTCCCTGTTTGGATACTATTGGAAAAACTCCAAGAAAACGTCCAAGAAAACGTCCAAGAAAACCCTGGGGAAAGCCTCATGAAACGGCGTAATTTTGCTCACCGGCCCGGCTGTGCGGTCGAAGCGACGCTCGATCTGATCGACGGCAAGTGGAAAGGCGTCATCCTGTTCCACCTGCAAAATGGCACGCAACGCTTCGGTGAGTTGCGGCGACGGATGCCGGCGATTACCCAGCGGATGCTGACGAAACAGCTTCGCGCGCTGGAGGATGACCGGCTGATCATCCGCAAGGTCTATGCCGAAGTGCCGCCGCGGGTTGAATATCGGCTGTCGGAGATTGGCGAGAGCTTGCGTCCCGTGATCGATACGCTGAAGGCCTGGGGCGAGGGCCATCAGGAAAGGCTATCTTGTGCGCCTGTGTCAGGCGCCGTCAAAGCCGCCGGCCGCGCCGCATGATCGGGCCGGTGCGTTCCGGTTTCTCTTCTGCCCTCATGGCCTTGCGACTATATCTGAGACAACCAATTTCAGGATTTTCCGTATGTTATTGATCCGCTCCCTCGCCGTGATTTGCCTTTCCGCGCTGGCCGCGGCCCCGGCGCTGGCGCAGGACCGCCGTGTACCGGCGTCGGCGGCGGAACTGCGGCTATCCTATGCGCCGATCGTGCAGCGGGTGCAGCCGGCGGTCGTGAACGTGTACGCCGCCAAGCTGATGCAACGCAATCCGCTCTTAGACGATCCAATCTTTCGCCGCTTCTTCGGCGTGCCCGGCCAGCAGCCGGAACAGATGCAGCGCTCGCTGGGGTCGGGCGTGATGGTCGACGCCAGCGGCCTCGTCGTGACCAACGTCCATGTCATCGAGGGCGCCGACCAGGTCAAGGTTTCGCTGTCCGACAAGCGCGAATTCGAGGCCGAGATCGTGCTGAAGGATCAGCGCTCCGATCTCGCCGTCCTGCGCCTGAAGGATTCCCACGAGAAATTCCCGACGCTCGATTTCGCCAATTCCGATGAGTTGATGGTCGGCGATGTCGTGCTCGCGATCGGCAATCCCTTCGGCGTCGGCCAGACCGTCACCCACGGCATCATCTCGGCGCTCGCGCGCACGCAAGTCGGCATCACCGACTACCAGTTCTTCATCCAGACCGATGCGGCGATCAATCCCGGCAATTCCGGCGGCGCACTGGTCGACATGACCGGGCGGCTCGCCGGCATCAATACCGCGATCTATTCGCGCTCCGGCGGTTCGCAAGGAATCGGCTTTGCGATCCCCGCCAACATGGTGCGGGTCGTGGTCGCGTCCGCCAAGGGCGGCGGCAAGGCGGTGAAGCGGCCGTGGCTTGGCGCGCGGCTGCAGGCGGTGACGCCCGAGATTGCCGAAACGCTGGGGCTCAGGCTTCCGAGTGGCGCGTTGGTCGCGAGCGTGGTTGCGAACAGCCCTGCGGCGCGCGCCGGTCTGAAATCTTCCGATCTCATCGTCGCAGTCGATGGGCAGACCGTCGACGATCCCAATGGCTTCGATTATCGCTTTGCAACGCATCCGCTCGGCGGCACATCGCAGATCGATGTGCAGCGCGCCGGCAAACCGGTCAAGCTGGCGGTGCCGCTCGAGGCCGCGCCCGATACCGGACGTAATGAGATTGTCTTGACGTCGCGCTCGCCGTTCCAGGGTGCGAAGGTCGCCAACATCTCGCCCGCCGTTGCGGACGAGCTGCATCTCGACGCCGACACCGAGGGCGTCGTGGTCACCGAATTGGGCGATGACTCGACCGCCGCCAATGTCGGATTCCAGAAGGGTGACATCATCCTGGCGGTGAACAATCAGAAAATCGCCAAGACCAGCGATCTCGAAAAGGCGACACGCGACTCTTCACGGCTCTGGCGCATTATGCTGCTGCGCGGCGGCCAGCAGATCAACGTCACGCTCGGCGGATGAGCCCGAAACAACCACGACAAGCACCAAACCTGTTCGCTGCCGCAGGCATGGAGCAGGACGCGCCGCATCCGCTGCCCGACAAATTGCGCCCGCGCACGCTCGCCGATGTCGTCGGCCAGGACCATATCCTCGGTCCCGACGGCGCGCTGACGCGGATGCTGGAAACACGCACGCTGGGCTCGCTGATCTTCTGGGGACCGCCCGGCACCGGCAAGACCACGGTGGCGCGGCTTTTGGCGGATGCGACCGAGCTGCATTTCGAGCAGCTTTCGGCGGTGTTTTCCGGCGTCGCCGATTTGAAGAAGGCGTTCGATGCCGCCCGCGCCCGGCGCGAGACCGGCAAGGGAACGCTGCTGTTCGTTGACGAGGTGCATCGTTTCAATCGCGCGCAGCAGGATTCCTTCCTGCCGGTGATGGAAGACGGCACCGTGGTCTTGGTCGGCGCCACCACCGAAAATCCCTCCTTCGAGCTCAATGCCGCGCTGTTGTCGCGCGCGCGGGTGCTGGTGTTTCATTCGCTCGACCCTGTCGCGATCGAGAAACTGTTCGTCCATGCCGAAAAGATCGAGGGCAGGACGCTGCCGCTAGACGCCGAAGCGCGCGCCGTGCTGGTGCGTATGGCCGATGGCGACGGCCGCGCCGCGCTCACGCTCGCCGAGGAAGTCTGGCGCGCCGCGCGCGAAGGCGAAGTGTTCGACGCGGCCAAACTGCAGGAGGTCGTGCAGCGGCGCGCGCCGATCTACGACAAGAAGCAGGATGGCCACTACAACCTGATCTCGGCCCTGCACAAATCGGTGCGTGGCTCCGATCCGGACGCGGCGCTTTATTATCTCGCACGCATGCTCGACGCCGGCGAGGACCCGCTCTACCTCGCGCGCCGCGTGGTACGGATGGCGGTCGAGGATATCGGGCTTGCCGATCCCCAGGCGCTCGTTGTCGCCAATGCGGCCAAGGACGCATATGACTTCCTCGGCAGTCCGGAAGGCGAGCTCGCGATTGCCGAGGCGGTGATCTATGTGGCGACCGCGCCCAAATCGAACGCCGCCTATGTGGCGTTCGGCGCCGCCAAGCGCACCGCCAAGGAGGCGGGTTCGCTGCTGCCGCCCAAGCACATTCTCAACGCGCCGACCCGCCTGATGAAGGACGAGGGTTACGGCTCGGGCTACGACTACGACCATGATGCGCCGGACGCATTCTCTGGCCAGGACTATTTCCCGGAAGCACTCGGCCGTCAGACCTTCTACGACCCGCCTGAGCGCGGGTTCGAGCGCGAGATCAAGAAGCGGCTGGAGTACTGGGCAAAGCTACGGCGCGAGCGGGGCGGCGGTTGATTTGGCCGCGGCTGCGTTGAGCCGCAGCTTGCGGCGAACCAGGATCTGGATCAGCGCAAACTGGATCAGGAACGCCGCCACCTTGGCGCCGACCGCGCCGATCGAGATGAACCACGCCCACACCTCGATGCTGTAGCGGCTGGCGATGACGAGATTGGCGAGGCCAAGCACAATCATCAGCGCGGCCCAGGCATAACCCGACGCGACCAGCACGCGCTCCGGCACGTTCTCTCTGACGACATCGGGCATGTAGCGCTTGAGCCAACCCGGCCGCAGCATCACCACCGCGATCGCGAAATGGATCACGCTCGGCTTCGCCATGATGAAACGGCTGTCGTCGGTGATCAGCGTTGCGCTGCCCAGCGCGATTGCAAACCCGAGGCTCAGCCACCCATGGCGTCGAGCGAGCGGCCGCGGCGCTTGAGCAGCACGAACTGGCCGACACCCACGACGATCGCGAGGATCACCGCCAGATAGAGATTTCCGGTCGCGAAATACGCGATCAGGAAGACGATCGTCGACAGGAAATCTTCGGCGAGCTGATAAAGCGCGGTTTGCATCGGCGCCGGTTCGACTGGTCTGGCGCCGACACGCTATCAGAGCGGTGATCCGGGTGCGACCCGGCCGTCCGGGCGGGTTGCAATCCTCACGG
>JBATYU010000114.1:0-3510 GCA_049674245.1 Bradyrhizobium sp.
CGATCGGGGAACCTTGGTTGTGCTGTGTTTGCCGTCTGGCAGAAGACGGGTGCGGACACGACCATAAACGAATGCGCCAGCGTAGCGCGGGTTATGCAATACCTGCAAGATTCGAGAATGTTCCGCTCGCACCCAATGCAACTCGCCCTTGTTCAGTCCCTTGCGAATCTGGCGGGGGAACCGGATACCTTGTTCGCGGATCAACTTCGCGGTTTGCATCGCTGTTCCAGTCCGTTCGAAGGTCTCGAAGACCAGACGCATCGCAGCTTGTATTTCGGCGTCCGGGTCGAGAATCAAAACACCGTCGTCCCGATAAATCAGGCCGACGGGCGGCGATATCTCAAGCTCGCCGCGCCGCGCTTTGTTGAGTACTCCACCTCTCATTCTCGCCTTGAGAAAGTGCAGTTCCGCCTCCGACATAGTCCCTTTTAAGCCATCAACAGACAGCGCCGTATGTTGCACTCTGCGGATGTACGGTAACGATTGTTTCTGAGGATAGCCCTTACTGCGGCCAATCGGGTCGGGTACGGCGCGTCTTCTGGCGCCAGCGAGCTGCCTGGATATTGGTACGGCTGCGACTCGGCGGCATGGTGGCGCTACCTTGCGCCTCGACGGATCTTCCTGTCCCGCAGTTGGAAGACAATGCTGGTCTGGATGAGCCTCCTACGGCCCTCCTGTCTCCGATCGCTTTGCGGGATCTGGTCCGTTTCCTTCAACACCGTCGCACGACGCCACGAGAATAAATCAAGCCAATGCTTAAATGTTTTGGAGTATTCTCAGAGTTGACGGGGTTCGCACGTCCGATGTCTCGTCTACAAGCAACGAACCGGCCAGAGTTGCTCTTGCCGTAGCTGATGCCCGACCGGCATCAGCTACGCGTCATATTTGACCCCAGTGCCGGTCGCGTTCCCGCCCCCGTTGGTCAAGGGCGGGGGCGAGGAATGGCCGCGATGTTAGGCTCGCCAAAATATTCCCTACCCGCAGCGAAACAGGCAATTCAGGGGACCGAGGTGACTGGCCCCAAACTCATCGGCGCGAACCATCTCTTGGCCAGGCTGGTGTTTCAGCAGATACGTAGCCGCAGTCACTCAGGAGTCAAAGGAGGCCAAAGCTGCTCTTCCGATGAACCGCCACGTGGTGGCATGCAGGCCTCAACGCCGGCCCCCCGATCGCCACTTATAGGCCGCGTTGCTGTGGCGGCCGACGCGGGTGTAGCGGTGCCAGTCCCGCTAACAGTAGAGATTCTGTTCACCCAACTGGCGCGCCGTCGTCTTCGCAGTCGCGCCAAAAAGGAGACATGCTGATGACCACAGCAAAGATTCTCAGCACACACTGCGAGCGGATTGCCTTTGTCTACGTCAGGCAGTCTACCTGGTTACAGGTTCTGGAGAATCGTGAGAGCACGGAACGGCAGTATAACCTCCGCGAACGAGCCATCGAGTTGGGTTGGCCGCCCAGTCGCGTGGAGGTGATCGATGAAGATCAGGGCCGGTCCGGCAGCTCCGCCACATACCGCACCGGCTTCCAGCGACTGGCCGCGGAGGTGGGCTTGGGCAAAGTCGGAATCGTACTAATGCTGGAAGCCTCGCGACTGGCACGCAACAACAGCGATTGGTATAGGCTCATTGAGATCTGCGGAGTTAGTGGCACGCTCATCGCCGATGAGAGCGCGGTGTACAATCCCCGCGAACCGAATGATCGATTGCTTTTGGGCGTAAAAGGTACGTTATCGGAGGCGGAACTCTTTACGCTGCGTACCCGGCTCTACGAGGGTCGTTGGAATAAGGCCCGGAAAGGGCTGCTTCGGTTTCCTTTGCCTGCGGGCTACGTGCTGGCGGGCGATGGCGCTTGGGTTCTGGACCCCGACGCGCAGGTTCGTGAGCGACTCGGTTATGTTTTCGATTCCTTCCGTCGTCTCGGCGTGGTTCGAGCGCTTGTGCGTGATCTGAGGCGACAAGGCCTGGACTTGCCCATACGGGTGACTGCCAAGGAAGCGTACGGTTCGCTGATTTGGAAGGTGCCTACGCTCAGCGCAGTGATCCGCATCCTGCACAATCCAGCATATGCAGGAGCCTACGTGTATGGCCGGTCAGAGTACTTCAGTGAACGGCGTTCGCCGAAAACGGGAAAAGCCTCAGCCCATGTGCGTAACGTGGCACAATGGCCCGTGAGAATCACCGAGCATCATCCGGCCTATATCAGCTGGGAGGAATTCGTGAAGAACCAGGAGCACTTGCGGCAGAACTGGGGCCACGACGAGAACCAAGGGGTACCACGGGAAGGCAGAGCTCTCCTGCAGGGGATGGTTTACTGCGGCCTCTGTGGCCGGAAAATGAGCGTTCAGAATCGGGCGGTGAAAGAGAAGCGCTCGCCCTCCTATGTGTGCGGACGCGGCTATCAGGACGGGGAAGAAAAGTCATGCCAATGTATGACCTCACGCCCCATCGACGCGGCCGTCGTGGAGGTATTCCTGGCAGCTGTATCGCCGATTAGCCTGCAGGTGGCAACGCAGGTAATCGATCAGGTCGAGCAGGATTTAATCGGCCAACGTCGGCAACGTGACTTGCAGCTGGAACAAGCGCGCTACGAGGCCCGGCTGGCTCAGCGACAATACGATGCGGTGGATCCTTCGAACCGTTTGGTGGCGGCGGAGTTGGAGCGGAGGTGGAACGAAAAGCTAGAGCGCGTCGCAGAACTGGAACGGGCCTTTGCCCGCGTGGAACGTGACGCAGAGTGGAACTTGACGGCCGAGGAGCGGTCCGCGATCACGGAGTTGTCCCGCGATCTGCCGGCAATCTGGAGCGCGGAAACGACAACCAACCAGGAGCGGAAACAGCTCCTGCGCATAGCGATCGAATCCGTGCAAGTGGATGGGATCAGCGAAACGGGACAGGTCGAAGTGCAGATTCGTTGGCGCTCTGGAACAGTAACGAGTCTCAGCGTAAAGCGAACTGCACCTGGCGAGCGCTCGCTGAAAACGCCAGAAGAGGCTGTTTCCCGGATCCACAAAATCGCCCCGCGGCGCTCCTATGCAGAGATCGCCACCGCACTCAATCGTGCTGGTCTGCGCAGCGCCTTTGGCCGACGTTTCACCCCTCAGCACGTCGGATATATCTGTCGGAGGGACGGACTGGACAAACGCAAGCTACGTTCCGGTTCAAAACGGCAGCACAATCCCGACGCTGGTCGTCCAGCAGAAAGTTGAATAAGAGGTGCTTTGTGTATCAGGTCTATTCATGCCCAACAACAACCGGTCGTTCGTGAGCCTGGGATCATAGACCGCTTCGGCGTCGATCAGCAGTGCACCGACGATACTGCAGAACTCCAGCAGGGTATGCCAATCCCGGCCATTGCGCGCCAACCGCGACGCCTCAATGCTGAATACGGCGCCCACTTGCCCATCGCACAGCGCGCGCAAGAGGCGTTCAAAGCCATGACGGAGAGTTCCGGAGCCTGATATCCCAAGATCATCATCGATCACGTCGATGTCTTTCCACCCCAGCGTGCGTG
>JBATYU010000115.1:0-1635 GCA_049674245.1 Bradyrhizobium sp.
TGCGCGAGCTTTAGCGATTCCGGCCGCCACTCCGTCTGCATCATGCGGGTATCGTTGCGCCCCGCACGCGTGTCCTTGTCGGGCGCGGCATCGACACGGTATTTCCCGGTCAAGACACCGCGCGCCAACGGGCTATACGGCACGACGCCGAGCCCGTAATAGAAGCAGGCCGGAAAGTGCTCGACCTCCGGCATGCGGTTCATCGCGTTGTAATAGGGCTGGCTTGCGACCGGGCGGTCGATGCCGAGCCGGTCGCAGATGTTGCAGATCTCGGCGACGCGCCAGGCGCGATAATTCGAGACGCCGAAATAGCGCACCTTGCCTTGTTGAATCAATTCGCCCATCGCGCGCACGGTCTCTTCCAGCGGCGTCGCATGGTCTTCCTTGTGCAGATAGTAGATGTCGATGGTGTCGGTGCCGAGCCGTCTTAAGCTTTCATCCGCCGCCTGCAGCACCCAGCGCCGCGACAGCCCGCCGCGGTGAGGATCGTCGCCCATCTGGTTGGCGAGCTTTGTCGCAAGCACGAAGGCGTGTCGGTTGTTGGAGATGGCGCGGCCGACTACCTGCTCGGACTTGCCGCCATTATAGGCGTCCGCGGTATCGATGAAATTGATGCCAGCCTCGCGCGCCTTGGCAACGATCCGCGCTGAAGCCGCCTCGTCCGTCGGCCCGCCGAACATCATGGTGCCCAGGCAAATCGGCGAAATTTTGAGGCCGCTGCGGCCGAGGTTGCGGTATTGCATCTGGATCTCTCCCGGCATGCTTGTCGGAAGGCAGCATAGCTGCCCAAAGCCGTCATTGCGAGCGTAGCGAAGCAATCCATCGCTCCGCAGCCGCAAGTGGAAGCATGGATTGCTTCGTCGCTTGCGCTCCTCGCAATGACGCGGGGGCAGGCCTCACTCGCTCTTCAAAATCTTGAACACGCCGCTCGCCATGGCGATGCAGCGTCGGTCCACGGTCACCTCCGTCGTGATGAAAATGAGGCTGCGGGTCGAGCGTACCACGTGTGGGCGCGATATCAGAATCTCGCCGATCTTGCCGGCCTCGACGAAATGGACGTCAAGCTGCACGGTCGCGAGCGTCGTCTTTCCGGAGACGTGACGCGCGGTGATGCCGCAAGTTCGATCCGCAAACGTCATCAGCACGCCGCCTTGCACCAGGCCGCGGCGGTTGTGATGCTTGTCTTCCGTGATCAGCGCAAATTGGTATTCGCCGTCGACCAGGCGCTGCCACAACGGCCCGACCAGATGCAGAAAGCCGGTGGTATCGACGATCTTCCAGCCGTCGGATTTGAGTTTTGCCGCGGCCTTGTCAATCATGAGCCGTTTCCATTTTCCGATTTTCAAGTCATTTCATCCGGCCCCAACGTAGTGTAGTCAAGCGCCATGAGGCCGTTCAACGATACCACGAGACGGAATATCGCTGAGCGCTGCGCGGCCTTCACGCGCGCGCCGCCGGATCAATCAGCGCCGGCGCTGAAGCGGGCGGCGGTCGCCATCGTGCTCACAGACGAGGGTGTGAACGAGACCGCGCTGCTATTGACGCGGCGGGCGTCCGGCCTGCGTTCCCATCGCGCGCAATGGGCGCTGCCGGGCGGCCGCTGCGATGCCGGCGAGACGCAGGTCGAGGCGAGCT
>JBATYU010000116.1:0-6071 GCA_049674245.1 Bradyrhizobium sp.
GCCGACAATGACGCCATCCTTGACCACGACCGCGCCGACGGCCGGATTGGGCCAGGTACGGCCCTGCCCGCGCCGCCCGAGGTTGAGCGCGAGCTGCATGAAGCGCCGGTCGACTTCCTTCGATTGCTTCGATCTTTGCGCGAGCTGATCTTCCAGGATGCGGAAGATCATTTGCGTAACAGGGCAATCCGCGCGTCGTCGTCGCCGGAGAGCTCGCCGAGCACGGCCTCGAAATCCTTGGCCTCGCGGAAATTGCGATAGACCGACGCGAAGCGCACATAGGCGACATCGTCGAGCTGGCGCAGGTGCTCCATCACGATCTCGCCGATCGCCTCCGACGAAATCTCCGCCTCGCCGCCGCTCTCGAGCTCGCGCACGATGGCGGAGACCATCTTCTCGACCCGCTCCGGCTCGACCGCCCGCTTGCGCAAGCTGATCTGCACCGAGCGCATCAGCTTGTCGCGGTCGAACGGCACCCGGCGGCCGTTCCGCTTGATCACCGTGAGCTCGCGCAACTGCACGCGCTCGAAGGTGGTGAAGCGGAAATTGCAGGCGACGCACACCCGCCGCCGCCGGATCACGGCGGAATCCTCGGTCGGACGGGAGTCCTTCACCTGCGTATCCAGACTGTTGCAACTCGGACACCGCATCCAACCGCGCCTTTACAAAAAATACTAGTAAATCGGGAAACGATCGGTGAGCGCCTTGACCCGTTCCTTGATCGCGGCTTCCACCAGCGCCGCCTTGCCGTCCTGCGACTGCGCGATCGCGTCCAACACTTCGGCGATCATGCCGCCGACCTGCTTGAATTCGGCAACGCCAAAGCCGCGCGTGGTCGCAGCCGGCGTGCCCAGACGAAGCCCCGAGGTCACGAACGGCGTTTCGGGATCGAAGGGAATGCCGTTCTTGTTGCAGGTGATCGCCGCCCGCACCAAAGCCTTCTCCGAGACGTTGCCCTTCAAACCCTTGGGCCTGAGGTCGACCAGCATCAGATGGTTGTCGGTGCCGCCGGAGACGATGTCGAGGCCGTGGGCGCGCAAGCTTTCCGCCAGCGCCCTGGCGTTTTCGACGACGTTCTTCGCATAGATCTTGAAGTCCGGACGCAGGGCTTCCGCGAATGCGACGGCCTTGGCGGCGATCACATGCATCAGCGGCCCGCCCTGCAAGCCCGGGAATACCGCCGAATTGAGTTTTTTGGTCAGCGCCTCGTCGTTCCAAAGCATCAGGCCGCCGCGCGGGCCGCGCAGCGACTTGTGCGTGGTGGTGGTCGTGACATGCGCATACGGCACGGGCGAAGCATGCACGCCGCCGGCGACGAGCCCCGCGAAATGCGCCATGTCGACCATGAGATAGGCGCCGATGCCATCTGCGATCTCGCGAAACCGCTTGAAATCCCAGGGGCGCGAATAGGCCGAGCCGCCGGCGATGATCAATTTCGGCTTCACTTCCGCAGCGCGGCGGGCGACCTCGTCCATGTCGATGATCTGGTCGTCGCGGCGCACGGTGTAGTGCTGCGCCTTGAACCATTTGCCGGAGATGTTCACGGGCGAGCCATGGGTGAGATGTCCGCCTGCCGCAAGGTCGAGCCCCATGAACGTATCGCCGGGCTGCAATAGCGCCAGAAACACCGCCTGGTTCATCTGGCTGCCCGAGTTGGGTTGAACATTGGCAAAGCCAGCGCCGAACAGTTTTTTCGCACGCTCGATCGCGAGCGTCTCGGCGACATCGACCCATTCGCAGCCGCCGTAGTAGCGCGCGCCCGGATAACCTTCGGCGTATTTGTTGGTCATCACCGAGCCCTGCGCTTCCAGCACCGCGCGGCTGACGATGTTTTCGGACGCGATCAGCTCGATCTCATGGCGCTGCCGGCCGAGCTCGCCCTGGATCGCGGCGGCGATTTCCGGATCGGCCTCGCCAAGCGTGGCGGTGAAAAACGAATCGGGCGCGGAAGCAGTGTTTGCGCTGGAATTGACGCTGGAAGCAGAGGCGCTGCTCTTGGGGTTCATCGGCGAATATCTCCACCGCCGCTAGGCCTGTAAGGCGCGATGCGGGCGGTCATCTGGGGCGGTCGAAAGAATGCTCGCGGGATACCATATTGGCCCGCCCGGGCCAAGGACTTGCGGTACGCGCCTGGTATTTATGCAAGATATGGTGGGGATGGGCGGGTTCCAACCCCGTCGTCGCCGCAACCCGGTTCGTCATTCCGGGGCGATGCCAACGGGTCGCGCGAATGCGCGCCCGATGACAGGCTCCGCATCGAACCCGGAATCTCGAGATTCCGGGTCTGGTCCGGAGCCAACCATCGGGCCGCGCTTGGCGCGGACCCGTTGGGACCATCCCGGAATGACGCCATGCGTCACTTCGCGTACCGGTACGCCCCGCCCTTCTCGATCGAGCGCCGGAAGGCGGGGCGCGCATGCATCCGCGACAGCCACGCGCTCAGATTCGGATACGGCCCGAGCTTGTCGAATATCTTTGCCATCTCTGCGACAAAGCTCATCTGGATATCGACGCCGGTCAGTGCGTTGCCGACAAAAAACTCGCGGCCCTCGAGCGCGCCGTTCACATAGCCGAGGTGGTTCTTGATTTCGCTGTCGATGCGCGGATGCAGCGGCGCACCGGCCTCTTTCAGCCGGGAGACATAGAGGTTCAGCATCAGCGGCAGCATCGCAGAACCTTCCGAATAATGCAGCCACTCGTTGTAGGCTTCATAGTCGGCGCTGCCGGGCGCCGGCATCATGGTTCCCTTGCCGTATCGACGGATGATGTAATCGACGATCGCCCCGGATTCCGCGATCCTGACATCGCCGTCCGATATCACGGGCGACTTGCCGAGCGGATGCACCGCCTCCAGCTCCGGCGGCGCCAGGCGCGTTTCCATGCGCTGATATTTCTTCATCTCATAGGGCGTGCCGAGCTCTTCCAGCAGCCACAAAATCCGTTGCGAGCGGGAGTCGTTGAGGTGATGCAGGGTCAGCATGGGGTTTCCTATGGGATGATTGTTTGGGCACCGAGGTGTATCAGACGTTTTTGATTGATGGCAGCGGCTTGCTCACAGATCTTGTGTCCCGGACGCGGTGCAGCGTCCTCCCGGCGATGCGTAGCATCGTCCGGTACGCTGCTCCGCAGAGCCGGGACCTATGGACCCGATTGCAATGTCAGAGATGGACCCCGGATCTGCAGCGCACCGCCATAGCGCGTCGAAGACGCGCGTAAACGCGCTGATGGCGTGTCGAAGACGCGCGTAAACGCGCTGATGGCGCTGCGCAGCGTCCGGGGAACGGTCCTTGAGAGAGGGGCCGCCTACAGCCCCGTATATCCGGCCTTCACGGGATCATTGCTGCCGTCGAGCTCGCGCAGATAGGTCAGCCCGCACACGGTGAGGCGATGGGTATCCGTCTCGCCGGCCTTGAACAGCGTCGCGACGTATTCGGTCACCTTCGCGCGCGCTTCAGTGCTTGCGGCGGCGGAGCGATTCGCGAGCAGATCATAGGTCTGCATGATACGGTCGATGGCGGCTTCCATGAATTGCTCCTGCACGCTCAGGCGCGCTCGCCGGCTTCGAATCTGGCGATCGCCTTGTTGGCGAGCCTGAGCTTGTTGAACTCGCCGCGCCGAAACATCTGCACGATCAATCCGAGCAGGCGATCCTCGGTGACGAAATTGTCGGCAATGGCGCCGGAGCGGCGCAGATAGTTCGAGGCGATGGCGTAGGCAGCGCCTACCACCTCGACATTCATCACCTGCAATCCGCGCTCGACCAGCATGATTCCGAAATCCTCTGAAATCCAATCCGCCCTGATAAAGCAGACACCGGAAATAAGTTCCATTTGGGAGATTGTTCGGTTTTTTCCACAACAAAAACAAAGCGCACCGGACCGGAGCACCGGCCGATGCGCTTGGGAAGTGTCGTTTTTCGATGGCTGCCGGTCTTATTCAAACGGCCGGCTTGGCCTTCGATTTAAGTCTTTGAAAATCTCAGAGACGGTACAGGATCTGGTCGGTCCAGAACCGCTCGAGCCGATGCAGCGACTTGTTCAGCGTCGCGAACTCGTCGTTCGAGATGCCGCCGACCTGCTCCACCGTCTTGACGTGCTTCTGATAGAGCGCATCGACGATGCGGCGGATTTCCTGGCCCTGCGTGGTCAGGCGGATGCGGACCGAGCGACGATCAACGCGCGAGCGCTGATGATCGAGGAAGCCGAGCTCGACGAGCTTCTTCAGATTGTAGGAGACGTTGGAGCCGAGGTAATAGCCGCGCGTGCGCAGCTCGCCCGCGGTCAATTCCTTGTCACCGATATTATAGAGCAGCAGCGCCTGCACCGAATTGATGTCGGCGCGGCCACGGCGATCGAATTCATCCTTGATGACATCGAGCAGGCGGCGATGCAGCCGTTCCACGAGAGTCAAGGCTTCGAGATAGAGCGGCTGCACCGGCGCCTGGCCGGGAGCCCGTTCAGCGGTTTCCACCGCCGTCGCAACGGCTTTCATCATGACACTTCCCCTGTTGTCGTTTTATCGACTTATTCGACGAAACTTTTGTCCCGCCTGATAGCCGCAACTTAAGGGGGTCGTTTGAAGATCAGCTTAAATAAGACAATAAAGAGAGAATGAATTTAAGACAGTGAATCGCGGATTAAGCCCGTCCCATAAGGACTTCTTGCAACGCTTCATTGACGGTGCGAGCGCCCTGTTCACGCTTCGTCTGCTTCAATTGTCGCATTCCAAAACAGGTCGGTTGGAATTCGAAAGGTTCGCGTAACGGGTGTGACCGGCCGCTTAAGGCGACCACAAGGTTACCAAAAAATCGCCGAAAACCTTACGAGACCGAACTCGGGTTTACCCGAGTTCGACAAATTTAATGATCCAGGTCTTTTTAAAGATCCAAGTCTTTAGTGATCCATCCAAGTCGGCAACAGCCGACCTGGATGGAGCATTCTCTTGCACGCCCCGTTGCGCGCGCCGTCAATTCACCGCGGCTATGGCGGGCGCTCGCGCGCCGACATCCAGGCGAGCACGAGATAGGTCGCGAGCATGATCGCTTCGAACGCCACCACCGTCAGGCTGCCGCCGTAGATTCCCGGAAACATCAGCTCGATCACCGCCATCGACACCACGGTGGTCAGCCACACCACCGCACCCCAGGGCGTGGCGAGCCAAAGGCCTACGGCGGCGACGAGTTCGATCACGGCGAAATAGACGGTGGCGGCCTGCCAGGCCATCGCCTGGTTCTCAAACGCTTCCTCGTCGCCGCCGATGAAGCCCGTCACCTGTCCCCAGTGGTAGAGGCCCTTGAGGATCGAGACGACAGCCATGACGCGCAGGAACAGCACGAGCCGCCGCGTCCACGCATTGTCGTCGGTTTCGACACGATCGGACGAGATCGCCTCCACCGACATGGCGCCGTCGCGTGGATCGCGCGTGTCAGACATGCGCGCGGCCGTTCATGGTCCCGATATAGGCATTCATGAGGGCAAGTCATGGCCCCTCGGCGCGACAAAATCAATTGGTCTCCGCTCGGTCCCGCGTGCTAGAAACAAAGACGAATGCAACCGCGCTTTCGTCCCCGGGGAGAGAAATCACATGGCGATCAAATTCGGGCGTCCCATCGAAATGCGCGACGCGTCGCGCCGCGAGACCACCCTCGCCTCGCCTGCCCTCGACCTGACTTCTCGTCCGCGCCGCAACCGCAAGGCCGAATGGGCGCGGCGCCTGGTGCGCGAAAACGTCCTCACGTCAGATGATTTGATCTGGCCCCTGTTTCTGGTCGATGGCCACAACAAGCGCACGCCCGTCACCTCGATGCCCGGTGTCGACCGCCTGACCGTCGATCAGGCGGTGCGCGATGCCGAACGCGCGGTGAGGCTGAACATCCCTTGCCTCGCGCTGTTTCCCTATACCGAGGCGAGCTTGCGCGACGAGCGCGGCTCGGAAGCGCTCAACCCCGATAACCTCGTCTGCCAGGCGGTGCGCGCCATCAAGAAGGAATTTCCCGATATCGGGCTCTTGTGCGACGTAGCCCTCGATCCCTTCACCAGCCACGGCCATGACGGATTGATCGAGGACGGCAA
>JBATYU010000117.1:0-2686 GCA_049674245.1 Bradyrhizobium sp.
GCTCTCGTCATGGGGTTGCTCAACACTCTGCCGCCTGGTCGAGCCAGGGCTTTCTAAAAAGGTGACGATCGTGCAAGGCGAAGACATCAAGCTGATCCGTCAGATTGTCGCCAGCTACGGCCGCAAATACACCGCCGGCAATATTGATCGCGGCAGATACAACCGGCTGGTCGACCTAGGATGGCTGACGCCGTTCAAGACGAACATCAGCGACGTCGAATATCAGGTAACGGAGAAGGGCCGAGCAGCCTCTGTGGATAACGCTCATGATTAAGCTCGTGCGCGGCCGCCGATCGAGCTCGGGTTGAAGGTGAAAGCAAAATGAACCTAGGCCCGCGCCCAGCCGGCCGACCATGGACGCCCGCGGAGGACGCGCAACTTCTGGCGCTGCTCGAATCGAAAATGGACAGACCTTCGATCGCCCGGAAATTAAAACGGACCGTGTCAGCAATAGCCAAGCGACGGGACATCTTGAACAAACGCGGGATGGTCGAGATCGGGGTGAAGGTGAAGAAATGAGCGTCGCGTATTGCGATATTTCTAGCTGGCTGCTGCTCTCGTCGCTTGGACTCACCATTGCGGCGCTGGTGCTTGCCTGGAGTGACAGCGCAAAGGCAAGCATCATCTGCCTTGGTTTTGTTTTACTGCAAGTCGTGGTCGCATCTCTGACCTTCTGCCCCTCGATTATCGATCCGCGAGGTGTGCCCATCATTTGTGGCCCTCGGCGGTGATGCACCGTCAGGACCGCGGGCCGCGCTTCGTCGGCGGCTGGCATTTCGGCCCGCTCAATCTTGGCGGTGCCGTCGAGAGCCGAACGCTGTTTTTTCTTGGCCCGCTCAATCTTGGCCTCGCGCTCGGCCTCAGGGAGTGCAGCGAGACGTTGCCAGCGCGATGACTGAGTCTTGGAAATGCCGAGGTCGGAGAGCTTTGGTGGCTCATTGACTCGCGGTGTCCCGGCGCTACCGCGAGTTTTTCCCTTCTTGTCGCGGGCGACAACGCCCTTGTTCTTCTCCATCTCCGCCAGCAATTCACCCGCCCTGATCTCCGCCCGCAGGCGGATATCGGTGGCAAGCAGGATATCGGCGGGTTGAGCCGAGAGGAGTCCCTCGAATTGTTTTCCATCCTGCTCATCCAGGCTGGGCTCGATGCCGATCAGGATTGCTGGTCTCCTTGATCATCATGTTTGCGTTGAGATGAACGATTGTGTGTCCGCTCGAACACAGTTGTCTTGTTCCTCAGATGGAACACACGGTTTGATTCGTCTGCTTCCGCCACTTCGATTAGCTTCTGACCACCGGGGCTCGCCGCCAATGACAAGGCACCAGCATCAGCAGCGCGCAAGACGAGCCGCATTCCTCGCACTGGACACCCGGAGGTTCGTGGTCAGTGCTCAAGAGCAAGAGCGCGAAGCGGCCCGAGCGGCAGTCATGGCGGAGATGCGGCGGCAGGCAGACGAGTTTTCTTGGCGGAAACCGGCGACGCCATCGCCGCTCAAACCGACCGGCTTCTCGGCGGTCAACGGCAACGGCCACACAGGCGCGATCAACTGCTAAGCCAAGGTAAAGCGCCGGGCCGGCTTGATTCTACCATGGCAAAGCCGCCAGCGTCATACTCCGCTAGGCGGCTTTGTTTTCAGACGTTCAGGTTGCGCCATGACCGATGAACAGCTCGCAGCCATGCACAAATTACTTGTCGAGTACCATCGCAGGCTCGCCAAGGAAGCGGTGCTCGACGTCGTGCAACAGTATCACTCCGATCTTGCGCAGCGGCTTTCGGATGAGGCCACGCTGATACTAAGGCGAACGGCGATTGTGGCGCGTCTTCACGAACGCGAACAACGAGAAAGGGACAAAGCTTGGGGCGGCGCGGGGCAAAACCCTGAACACAGTTCAGGGTTGATCTCAAGTCTCCTTCTCCTTGTCATCGCCGACGTCGCCGATGATGTCGGTGACGTCCTCGTCGCCTTCTTCCTCGTCGGCGATGAAGGTGGAATCGTCATCATCGTCGTCTTCAATGGTCTCGTCGATCTCGATATCGTCTTCCGATTCGGGAACGACGGCCTTGACGTTGCCGGTGTTCTCCTCGGCGTCGGCTTCCTCGAGCGGCACCAACTCTTCAGCCTCGACGGGCTCCGGCGTTGCTTCGGCAGCTCTGGCGCGCGCTGCAGCGTCAGCGCGGGTCCGGGGCGGCGGGATCGGCGCGATCGGCGCGATCCGCACGACCTCGCCGGTGTAGGGTGAGATCACCGGGTTCTTGTTGAGGTCGTAGAATTTCTTACCCGTCGTCGGGCAAATGCGTTTGGTTCCGAGATCGGATTTGGCCACGCGTCCAATCCTTGAGAATTTTTCGAAAAACGGTGCTTCACTTGGCTAGTTGGCGCGCGGCGCGCCGCTGTCAATAGCGCTCTGCGGAAGACGGACGGCCCGCGTGACGCCGCGCGCCCCAGGGGGCGTTGTGGCGGTAAACCATGGCGGGGGCCGTTTCACCTGCGGTTTTGGGCCGCTTTGGGCCGTTAGCCGGATTGTTACCCCGGAGCAATTTTCGATTTCGGTGATCTTGGCTAAGCGCTTGATTTCATTGGTAGCGGGAGAGCGCTACCGCCTTTCCCCACACGACGGAAATCTGCGATATTTTCTCCGATCGTCCGCTTGACGCTCGAGAAACTTGTCGAGGGATAGACTCAAAT
>JBATYU010000118.1:0-5219 GCA_049674245.1 Bradyrhizobium sp.
GCCCAACAACGGGCGTTGCTGCCGGGCCCTTTTACGGGTGTCGGTGTGGGGAAAAACCGCCAAAATTGTTGTCGGAATGCAACACACTCTGACAACCTTTCGTGGAATCGCCAGAACGCCTAAAAAGTCGGCAGATGCTTGTCTTTTTTGCTTCACGGCTGTGATAGCTCGTTCCAAATTGAACCTCGCACTACGAAATTCGGTTGCAGTCAGGTGTCACTTGCCCTTTGGGGGGCCGGAACCGGGGCTGACCTTTGAAAGGGTAATGGGGACCGTCATGAAGAAAATCGTCTTGTTAGCAACGGCGCTGGCAATGATATCGGGTTCGGCGCTCGCGGCGGATATGCCGGTAAAGGCTGTCAGGGCGCCGCCTCCGCCGGCGTTCGAGCCTTGGGATTTCGCCTTCGGCAGCGCCCTCATGAACGACTACATCTTCCGCGGCATCACCCAGTCCAATCACAAGCCCTCCGTCGCCGCCTATTTCGAGCCGCGCTACAACATCAACAAGGATGTGCAGCTCTACATCGGCGCCTCCGGCGAGAGCATCTCGTTCCCGAACCGCGCGGCGGCTGAAATCGACATCTACGGCGGTATCCGCCCGACCGTCGGCATGTTCGCCTTCGACTTCGGCGTCTGGGGCTATCTCTATCCGGGCGGACAATGCTTTGGTGCCAACGGCACCGTGGCTCCGCCGACGAATAGTTGCGCTGCCTTTGGCCAGGGTCTCGACTTCGGTCAGCTCGGGGTTGGCGGACTGCCTTTCAACGGTAACTTCGCCAAGAAGAGCGCCAGCTTTTATGAAGGTTATGCCAAGGTCAATATTACTCTGAACGACCAGTGGGCAGTCGGCTTCAACGAGTATTATTCGCCGAACTTCCTGAACCTCGGCGCCTGGGGCAACTACGCGTCGATCACCGGCAAGTGGACCGCGCCGAGCACGACCTTCGGCGCGAGCGGCGTCGGCATGTATGTCTCCGGCGAGTTCGGCCGGCAGTGGCTCGGCACCTCGGACGCGTTCTACGGCACGACGGTGGCGACCGTCTTCGGCGGCCCGTTCCCGAACGGCATTCCGGAACCCAGCTATAACACTTGGAACATCGGCATCGGCTTCACCTACAAGGTCTTCACGCTGGATCTGCGCTACTCCGACACCAACCTGTCCAAGGCCTCCTGTAACGCCTTCACCAGCGATTACAGCACCACCAGCTTTAGCACGGCTAACATAACCGCGATTAATCCCGGCGGCTTCGGTTCTAACTGGTGCGGCGCGGCGGGCATCGTCAAGCTCTCCGCCGACCTGACGGCGATGACCAACTTGAAGTAAGCTCGTTCCAGAGATTGAGTGATGGGGGCGGCGGAGCGATCTGCCGCCCTTGCTCTTTCTGGAGGCTGACTTTGGTATGACGCCCGATTGGCGCGCGGCGGCAAAGCGAGCCCCCAGCAGGGATAGATGCACGCAATGAGGCTGAGGGGCGCCGCCGGCCGTGGCCCCAGCGCCGGTTGTTTAGACTCGGCTTCGCTGCCAGGGCTCCTTAGGCTGCGCCGTGGTTCTGCAGCGCAAATCGGTCGCCTTCGCGAATAAGCACCACATTGCGCCCATGGAAGGCTGTCAGAGTCGAGCGATGCCCGATCGAGACAATCGTGGTATCTGGCAATTTCTCCTCGATCAGCCGGTAAAGCGCGGCCTCCGAGGCTTCATCGAGCGATGCGGTCGCCTCGTCGAGGAACAGATATTGCGGGGCAAACAACAGCGCCCGCGCCAGCCCAAGGCGCTGCTGCTCGCCGAGCGAGAGCATCCGGTTCCAGTGGGCCTCCTCATCCAGCCGCTGCGCGAACTGGCCTAGTCCTACCGACATCAAGGCATCTTTGATGCGGTCCGCACCGAACGCGTCGGCCTGCGCAGGATAGGCGACCACGTCCTTCAGCGGCCCGACCGGAAAATACGGCCGCTGCGGCAGCATCATCAGCGTGGCGTTGGCCGGGACCACAACCGAGCCGCTGCCGAGCGGCCAGACGCCGGCGATGGCGCGGAACAGGGTCGACTTGCCGGCACCCGAGGGACCGGTGACGAGGATGCGTTCGTGGTTGTGAATGCTGAAGCCGTCGGCGGAGACCAGCGGCGTTCCGTTGGGCAGCCTGACCAGAAGCTTTCGCAGATCGATGCTGTCACCGCCGGTTGACGCCACGACATTGATTGAACCTGGCCCGGTCGCGTGGGTGTTGGCGTCGGCGATTGCCATCTCAAATCCGTCGAGACGCGCGACAACCGCCCGCCATTCCGCCAGATCGCGATAGTTTGCAACGAAAAATGATACTGCGGATTGCACGCTGGAGAAGGCGGACCCCGTCTGCATCATGCCACCGAGCTGGATCTTGTCGGCGAAATAAGCCGGCGCCGCCAGAATGTATGGGAAAATCTCTGCGGCTTGCGCGTAGCTTCTGGTGAACGCGGTCAGCCGCTTGGTCCGGCTCATGATGCCGTACCAGTTGTCGACCACGCGGCCGAAGCGCGCCGAAAGCCGCTGCCGTTCGGCGCTCTCGCCGGCCAACAGCGCAATCTGTTCGGAGTTTTCGCGCACCCGAACCAGATTGAAGCGGAAGTCGGCCTCAAGGCGTTGTTGCTGGAAATCGAGATTGACCAGCGGCGAGCCGATCCACTGCGCCAGCGCCGTTCCGAACACGGCATAGATCAGCGCGCCCCACACGAGATAGCCGGGGATATCGAACTCGCGGCCGGAAACATGCAACGGAGCTTCCGCAGACAGACGCCACAGAATGACGACAAAAGACGCCAGCGTCACCACTGCACTCAAAAGGCCGACACCGATACCCAGCGTTCGATCGACGAACAGCTTCACGTCGTCGGTGATGCGTTGGTCCGGATTGTCGGCGGCGTCGCCCTGAAGCTGCATGCGATAGTGACTGGCATCGTGAAGCCATTCGCCGAGATAGCGGCTGGTCATCCAGCGCCGCCACCGGATCTGAAGCCATTGGTTGAGATAGAGCTGATAGACGACAAGCACGACATTGCTCGCCGCCAGAATGGAAAAGACGCCGATTTCGCTGACGAACGTGTCCCAGTTTCTCTCCTGCAACGCATTGTAAAAGCGGTTGCGCCACTGGTTCAGCAGAACGTCGATCCCGACCAGCGACAGTTCGATTACAATCACCGCCGCCAGCAGCGTCCAGGCGGCCAATCTGTCCTCGGAACGGAAATAGGGTGCCGCGATCCGCCATACGGTCGCGAGCGTCGAGCGGATGTTGTTCACAGATAAAGCTCTCCCGGAAGGTGCGCTCAACAGCCTGAGAAAATGGAAGAATCGAGTGCGCTTAGACTAAAGTCGTAAATTTCACGCTGCTCGCTTGGCTTGTCGCGCTGTCGGAGTCAACCCTAGCATGGGCATAACGGCGAGGGGCGGGGACGCTTTGAAATTCGCGAGTTTGTGAGCGGACTTTGGCATTTGCCAAATTCGTAGGCACATTTCGCGTACAGCATAGCCAACCCCGCGATCGCGCCCAGGCAAGCCCGACCGTCCACGCTGGTCGCGCGCCGAATAATCGCGTGGGGAGGAACCACAATGTGGAATCAAGTCTATAATCCGCTCGACAACGTGGTGTTGTCGACGATCGCTGCCGCGATCCCGGTGGTTACGCTTCTGGTGCTGATTGCCAGCGGCAAGGTCAAGGCGCACATCGCGGCGATCGTTGCGGTGATCCTGACCAACCTGATCGCAATCTTCATCTTCACCATGCCTGCGGGCATGTCGATCCGCGCAACATTGCTTGGCGTCGTGGCCGGGTTCTTCCCGATCGGCTGGATCGTGCTGAACGTCATTTTTCTCTACCAGCTCACCGTCGCAACAGGCCAATTCGAGCTCTTAAAACGCGCCGTCGGCGGCGTCACCGAAGACCGCCGCCTGCAGCTGTTGCTGATCGCGTTCTCCTTCGGCGCGTTTTTCGAAGGCGCCTCGGGCTTTGGCACGCCGGTCGCCGTGACCGGCGCGGTTCTGATCGGGCTCGGCTTCTCACCGCTTGCCGCCTCCGGCCTGTCGCTGATCGCCAATACCGCACCTGTCGCCTATGGCGCGCTCGGTACGCCGATCCAGGGTCTTGCGACCGTCACCGGGCTTGATCCCTATATCCTCGGCGCCATGGTCGGCCGGCAATTGCCGTTCTTCTCGCTGATCGTGCCGTTCTGGGTGGTGTGGGCCTTCGCCGGCTGGAAAGGCATGAAGGACGTCTGGCCGGCCATTCTCGTCACCGGCGTGTCGTTTGCGGTTCCGCAATTTGTGATCTCGAACTACATCAATCCCTGGATTGTCGATATCGGCGCTTCGCTGATCTCGATGGGCTGCCTGATCCTGTTCCTGAAGGTCTGGCAGCCGAAGCAGCTCTGGCTGTCGCCGGCGCTGCGCGGCAACGATGAATCGGCGGCGACCATGACGGCGCCAAAGCTGATGGACAAAACCGCACTCACGCAAAAGGAGCTCTGGAGTGCGCTCCTGCCGTGGATCATCGTCTGCATCGTGATGTTGATCTGGGGCAGTGGCTGGTTCAAGAACTGGGCCAACTCGATCTTCTTCTATAAGTATCCGGTCCCCGAACTGCACAACATGATCAATACGGTGCCCCCGGTGGCAGCGAAGCCGACGCCGCAAGGCGCATCGTTTGACTTCTTCTATTTATCGTTCACCGGAACGGGCATGCTGATCGCTGCGATCATTTCCGGATTCCTGGCGGGCTTTTCGCCGGGGAGGATGGTCTCGACCTACGGCAGCACCATCAAGCTGTGCGCGATTTCGCTGATCACGATCTCGGCGATGCTGGCGATCGGCACGCTCACGCGCCTATCGGGTGTCGATGCGACGCTTGGCCTGGCGTTTGCGGCGACCGGCGTGCTGTATCCGTTCTTCGGCACGCTGCTCGGCTGGCTCGGCGTGGCGCTGACGGGATCGGATACGGCGTCCAACATTCTGTTCGGCAATCTGCAGAAGATCACCTCGGAGCAACTGGGTCTGTCGCCGATCCTAATGGGCGCCGCCAACTCCTCCGGCGGCGTGATGGGCAAGATGATCGACGCGCAATCGATCGTCGTCGCCTCCACCGCCACCAACTGGTATGGACATGAAGGCACGATCTTGCGCTTCGTGTTCAAGCATTCGATCGCGCTGGCTTGCCTTGTCGGCCTTTTCGTGATGCTGCAGGCCTATGTCTATCCG
>JBATYU010000119.1:0-1607 GCA_049674245.1 Bradyrhizobium sp.
ACCAAATTCCTGGTCTACAACGCGCGCAAACGGCAGGAAGGCGGCGATGCCGCCGCCCAGTATTTCGAGCGTACCGAATGCGTTGCGGGTGTACAGGATGCCCGATTCCAGCAGTTGATGCCGGACGTCGTGCACTGGCTCGGCCTGAAGCGAATCGACCGCTTCGTTTCCATGAGCGACATGAAGCACGATGCGCTGACCAGCCAAGGCGTCGAAATCGTTGAGCGTGTGCCGATTCCCGATGATCTTGTGCCCGCCGACGCGCACGTGGAAATCGCGGCAAAAAAGTCCGCCGGTTACTACACGGCCGAGCCGCAGCAAGACCCGATCAACCCGGTTGGCCGTTCGCTCGAAAAATATTGAGAGAGGCGGCCGTGTCCCTTGCAAATCCGGAGACGTCCGCCGCCTTATCATTGTTGAATGCCGGCGCAGTGCGCGAGCGCGCGCATCGTATGCTGGCGATCGGCCTTGAAAACAGGCTTCCGAATTTCCGTATCCACCTCGATCGTATGGACTGCACGGTCGATCTGGTGCTGAAGGCGACGCGCAAGGCGTATCCCACCTTCGACGTGCCCTTTCACTCGCGCTGGCGGCACTTCGTCACCAATGGAGACAATCGTTGGGCAACGATAGCCGACCGCACCAGCTGGCCCGATCCCGCAGCACGAGCCCGGGCTGAATTCGATCTGGCAATTGTCAGTGTGTTCCTCGACGCCGGCGCCGGTCCATCGTGGCGCTACCACGATCCAATCACCGGGTCAGCCATCGGACGTTCGGAGGGATTGGGACTGGCCAGCCTCGCTATGTTCGTGAGCGGCGCATTCTCGGCTGATCCGCTTCAGCCATTGCGTGTCGATGCCGACGTACTCGCGAATATCAGCGTTGCCGACCTCGAGCGCGGGATGCAGGTCTCCGATATCAATCCGCTGGTCGGCATAAATGGCCGCGCCGACCTTTTGCGCCGCCTCGGCACCCTGGTGGCCTCAAGACCGGACGTGTTCGCCAGCCACGCCACGCCGCGGCCCGGCGGCCTGTTCGATCGACTTATGATCCTGGCAGAGGGCGAACAGCTTCCCGCCCCAACCATTTTAACGGAACTGCTGCAACAGCTCGGACCGATCTGGCCATCGCGGCTAAAGCTTGGGGGGATCGCGCTCGGCGACTGTTGGAGGCATCATATGCTGACCACTACGGATGTCACTAACTGCTTAGTGCCGCTGCACAAGCTCTCGCAATGGCTGGCCTATTCGCTGATCGAACCACTCCAGACGGCTGGCATCCGTGTAACCGATATCGATGGCCTCACCGGGCTCGCCGAATATCGCAATGGCGGGCTGTTCGTCGATATCGGCGTGCTCGCGTTTCGCGATGCTGAAGCAGCAAAGCAGGAGCATGAAGTAACGTCGCCGCTGGTCGTGGAATGGCGCGCGCTGACGGTGGCGCTGCTCGACCGCGTCGCCGATGGTGTGCGGCGCCGGCTCGGGCTCGATGCCACCTCGCTGCCACTGGCGAAAATTCTCGAGGGTGGGACTTGGGCTGCGGGCCGGCTGCTGGCGCGCAACCGCCGCGCTGACGCTTCGCCTCCGGTGAAGGTCATCAGCGACGGC
>JBATYU010000120.1:0-1659 GCA_049674245.1 Bradyrhizobium sp.
AGGCGGGCCGCCCCCGTCATTGCGAAGAGCAACTCCCACTCAGTCATTCCGGGATGGTCCCAACGGGTCGCGCGAATGCGCGCCCCCGACGAGCGCAATAGCGCTCGCGCTGAGATGACAGGCTCCGGACCAGACCTCAGATGTGCAATTGCACATCGGGGAATCTCGAGATTCCGGGTTCGCTTCGCGCCCCGGAATGACGGCTACCCTATCAAACGATGGTGAAGTGGTTTCCTCTCCGCGTGAAAATGCTCTAAGAAACCTAGCTCATTCAAGGAGAATTGACGATGACCATCAAAGTTGGCGACAAGCTGCCGGAAGCAAAGTTTCGCGTGATGACGGCGGAAGGCCCCCAGGTCAAAACCACCGACGACATCTTCAAGGGCAAGAAGGTCGCGCTGTTCGCGGTGCCCGGCGCCTATACCGGCACCTGCCACAAGATGCACCTGCCGAGCATTTTCCTCAACGCCTACGCCATCAAGGGCAAAGGCGTGAACACCATTGCGATCGTCTCGGTCAACGACGTCTTCGTCATGAACGCCTGGAAGCGCGACACCGACCAGCGCGACGAGGCCACCTTCCTCGCCGACGGCAATGCCGAATTCACCAAGGCGATCGGCATGGAGCTCGACGCCTCCGGCAACGGCCTTGGCATCCGCTCCCACCGCTACTCGATGCTGGTCGATGACGGCGTGGTCAAGAAGCTCAACCTTGAGCCGGCGCCCGGCAAGGTCGAGGTTTCCGGCGGCGAGACGCTGTTGGGGCAGCTGTAGTTCTCATGGTCATTCCGGGGCGGTGCGACAGCACCGAACTACGACGTGCAATTGCACATCGGAGAATCTCGAGATTCCGGGTCTGGCGCTAACGCGCCATCCCGGAATGACAGGCCTACCCCTTCAACCGCGCCATCGCGACGCCTTCGCGCGCCAACTGATCGGCGCGCTCGTTCTCCTCATGGCCGGCGTGGCCCTTGATCCAGTGCCAGCGCACCTGATGCGGCTTTAACGCCGCGTCGAGGCGCTGCCACAGCTCGGCATTCTTGACCGGCTTCTTGTCGGCGGTGCGCCAGCCGTTCTTCTTCCAGCCATGGATCCACCCCGTGATGCCCTGGCGCACATATTGGCTGTCGGTGGAGAGGTCGACCACGCAGGGCTTTTTCAGCGCCTCCAGGGCCGAGATCGCGGCCATCAGCTCCATGCGGTTGTTGGTGGTGTGCGCCTCGCCGCCCTTCAATTCCCTTTCACGGTCGCCGAATTTCAGGATCGCGCCCCAGCCGCCCGGCCCGGGATTTCCCGAGCAGGCGCCGTCGGTGAACACGGTCACATGCGGCCGCTCGCTCACGCGACACATCCGCCATAACTCAGCCCGTAATCGCGCGCGGTTTCCACGCCCTGCTGGAAGCGCAGCTTGCGGGCATATTCGAGCGGGTCCTTCGGCTTCACCAGCGCGCCCGGTGGCACGTTGAGGAAATCCACCAGCCGCGTCAAAAGGAAACGCAGCGCCGCGCCGCGCGCGAGCAGCGGCAGCGCGCCCAGCTCGGCCTCGGAGAGCTTGCGCGCGCGGCCGTAAGCGGAAAGAAACGCGCGCGCCTTGGTGACGTTGAAGGAATGATCCGGCTCGAAACACCAAGCGTTGAGGCAGATCGCGACGTCATAGGCG
>JBATYU010000121.1:0-5932 GCA_049674245.1 Bradyrhizobium sp.
GCGCGGGCCACCAGGTCGCAATACAGCGAAATGGCGCGGCCGGCGTCGTCGTTGCCGGGCACGACATAGGTGATGCCCTTGGGATTGGAGTTGGTGTCGACGATGGCCGCGACTGGAATATTGAGCCGCTGGGCTTCGGAAATCGCAATGTCTTCCTTGTTGGTATCGATCACGAAGATCATGTCGGGAAGCCCGCCCATGTCCTTGATGCCGCCGAGCGAGCGATCGAGCTTGTCGCGCTCGCGCTGCAGCGTCAGCCGTTCCTTCTTGGTGTACTGCGCGCCCTCGCCGGAGCCGAGCATCTCCTCGAGCTGGCGCAGACGCTTGATCGAACCGGACACCGTCTTCCAGTTGGTCAGCGTGCCGCCGAGCCAGCGCGAATTGACGAAATACTGCGCCGACCGCTTGGCGGCTTCGGCGACGCCGTCCTGCGCCTGCCGCTTGGTGCCGACGAACAGGATACGGCCGCCCTTGGCGACGGTATCGCTGACGGCCTGCAGCGCGCGATGCAGCAGCGGCACGGTCTGGGCGAGATCGATGATGTGGATGTTGTTGCGGGCACCGAAAATGTAATCCGACATTCTCGGATTCCAGCGGTGCGATTGGTGACCGAAGTGGACGCCAGCCTCAAGCAGCTGACGCATAGAAAAATCGGGTAGCGCCATGTCAAAAATTCTCCGGTTGGTTCCTCCGGAAACGTGTGAGCAAACGAGCCAAGTCGGCCCGGCTGCCACCGGACGGCCTTTTGAGCCATGTTTCCGTGTGAGATGGCGCGCTATATAGCGGTATTTGCGCCAGAAGCAAGGAAATACGGCCGGTTTTGGCCGCTCTTCGGTAGGTAAACTTAGGCGTCGGCGGACGAATTTGGGGCGCGGGGTTCGAATCTTTGCGGGCGCGCCAGTTTACGCCAGAGCACGCCGGGCTGTCCCCGGAGCGCCCGTTCTCCGATCCCGCTCGCCGAAATGCCCGCCACTGTTCGTCAGCAGGACCGATCTTCCAATTTTTGGAATTTTGTGCCATGCTCGATAAAATGATCATCATTGGCACGGATGTGGTCGAAAACTATTTTGCCAACCACGCCAGCCATCGAGGGATCAAAGCAGCACGATCGCAATACGATGCCTGGCGAGACATTGTCACTCGCGCCGAGTGGAGCAATCCCGAGGACGTCAAGGCCACTTGTCCGAAGGCGAGCATTCTGAAAGCCGGCCGGGTCGTGTTCAACATCAAGGGCAACGACTATCCATTGATTGCGCGCGTGCAATATCAGGCGAGCGTCTTGATGATCCGATTCTTCGGGACGCACGCCGAGTACGACGAGATAGATGCGGAGACGGTGTAATGGATGCAACCATGATCTTGATCGACAGCGATGCCGAGCTCGCGCGTGCTCGCGCGCTCGTCGATCGACTTTGGAGTTCGAATGATCCAACCGATATTGTACGGCTGGAGGCGCAAGCGCGCCTGATTGCTGCTTATGAGGAGCGCAAGTGGCCTCACCGGCCACCGAGCCTTGCAGATCTGATCCGTCACCTGATGGACCAGCATGGCCTCACGCGAGCCGAAATGGTGCCGATCCTTGGCACCCCCAGCCGCGTCAGTGAAATTCTTCGCGGCAAGAAAGGGCTGAGTATGGCGATGGTGCAGAGATTGCGCGCCCGCTTCCGCGTCCCGGCCGACCTGCTGCTGCCGCCGCCGAAGAAGGCGCCAACCCGGTCGACAAAACGGGCCGCCTAAGTTGAGACTTTCGGCGTAGTGTCTCCGACAAGCCACGGCCGATTCCGCGTGCTCATTCGCCACTCCGGATGGACGCTCATAGCGCCACGGCGAAGCAGTAGTGCCCATTTTCATCGGCCGTGGCGCGCCATTCTACGCTGGAGCGCGTGAGACTATCCTGAATTGCGCCAGGGTGCTGCAGTCAACCTGCACTGCGCTCTATTCGGCATTCGCGTCGGAGGCAAATGGAAGATGACGCTGAAGGTCCATTCCGTCGTGCAGGATCCGTACGATTTCGATCGTCATTTTTCGGGCCACTCGGTCCATCAGGAAGTGACTTCCGCGCCGACCGTGTCGCGCTACGTGGATCGTGCGAAGACCCGGCATGATCTCGTCTCGAGCTTTCGAGCCCGCAACATCCGGACCGTCGGCAAGTTCGCCAATCGCCTGAACGAGCGTATTCTGATAGACGCGAGATTGTCGCGCGCCGTAATTCTCAGTGGTCCATTTGACGATATTCGCAAAGTCGAGTTCTGCGGCAGCGCCGAGGCGGACGCGCCATCTCCGCTCGGCCATAGGAGCTATCCGGCCGCCTTGGAAATGACCTTCTCCGAAAGGTCGTTCAAATAGGCTTGCAGGTCTTCGATATTTCTAAATTCTTTGAATTCGCCTCTATCCAGTGAACCAACGCCGACGCGAGCCGCTGCCCGTAGGGCCTTCAGCTTGCTCGCATCTTCCGCCTCGCGTTGCTCTACCAGCCGCAATCCGTCACGCAGCACTTCGCTGGCGTTCTGGTAGCGGCCGGACTCGACCAGGGTCTCAATGAGGTCTGCTTGGCGTTCTGTCAGCACAACATTTCTGGTTGGCATCGGCGCTCTCTTAAGTTGTTCGAAATCCGGGCGATTATGGCATAATATGCCATCGCCGTGAGCTAATCCAGGCCCGCGCGGCGGAACGCTTCCAGATAGTGCTCGCGCTCGCCTTCCGCCTTGATCGGCAAGCGGTTCAAGTGGCTCGCCATCCAGGCGAGCGAAATGTCGGGCTGGACGCGGCGCAGCTCCTGGAGCGCGGCCTTGGCGACTTCGGTCTCGCCGGCCATGGCAGCGGCGGCCGTGAGCATGCGGTGCGCGCCCACGAAGTCGAAGCGCTGACGGATGGCGTCGCGCGCCAGTCGCATCGCCTCGTCGTAATTGCGTCCGACGAACTCGGCATAGGCGGCAACGCCGTTGTAGATCGCCGAGAGTGGATCGCGCGGGCTCAGCCGAAGCGCGCGGCGGGCCGCCTCGGCGGCCTCCTCCCAGCGACCGCAATATGACAGCCCCATGCCATAGTAGCCCTGCGCCAATGAGAAGTTCGGATTGAGGCGCAATGCCAACTCGAACTCGGCCAGCGAGTCTTCCAAACGCCCCAGGTTCACATAAACGGTGGCAAGCGCAAGATGCGCCCAGGGATCCTCGCTGTCGGCCCGGATCGCCGCCAGCGCGGCACGTTCGGCGGCCGGCACGGTGGTTGCCGCGCCCGCCCAACCCATATGGGCATCGAAGGCAAGACTGACGGAAAGGACCCCGAGCGCCTGGCCGTAATTCGGATCGAGCGCGATGGCCTGCTCGAGCAGCGCCTGGGCCGCTAGATTGTCCTCGCGGGTCACGCGCCAATAATGCGACAGCGCCCGCATGACCAGATCCCAGGCGTCGAGGCTTTCGGGCGGCTTGCGCCGAGCGCGAAAGTTCTCCGCTGCGTAGAGCTGCGGCTCGATCGTTGCAACGATCGCTTCCGTAATTTCGTCCTGCACCGCGAACACATCGGCCAGGTCGCGGTCGTAACGCTCCGCCCAGAGATGGCTGCCGGTTGCGACGTCGATGAGCTGCACGGTGATGCGCACGCGGCCGCCTTCCTTGCGCACGCTGCCCTCGACGACATAGCCGACCCCGAGATCCTCGGCGATCTCTTTCAAGCGGACGGATTTGCCCTTGTAAGCGAAGGAGGAGTTGCGCGCGATGACGAAGAACCAGCGCAGCTTGGAAAGCCCGGTGATGATGTCTTCGCTGATGCCGTCGGAAAAATAATCCTGCTCCACCTCGCCGCTCATGTTGACAAAGGGAAGCACGGCGATCGCCGGTCGGTCGGAGCGCGGTAGCGACGGGCGCGCGGAATCGTGCAAGCCACTCCGCCGCAGTTCGGCGGCAGGCGCCGGTTCAATCCCCTCGAGCGGAGACTGCACATCGGCGACGAATCGGACGCCTTTGCGGGCGATGGTGCGGATCAGCTTCTGCTCCTCGCCGCTGTCGCCGATCGCCTTGCGTGCGGCGTTGATGCGGCTCGCAAGCGTCGAATCCGCCACGATCCGGCCACCCCAGACCGAGGCGAACAGATCATCCTTGCTGACGACCCGCTCGCGGTTCTGCACGAGGTAGGTCAGCAGATCGAACACTTGCGGCTCGACGGCAACCGGCGTGCCGCCGCGGCGTAGCTCGCGCCGGTCAGTATCAAGCGTGTGATCGGAAAAAAGAAATTGCACACGGGCCTCCGAGAGGGCGACGCCTACTCGATCAAAAATCAAGCGCTTCTAGGGCAAAAATAGAGCGCAAGGCAAAGTCTTTCGCCTCGCCTCAAGTTATCAACCGCCCGGCTCTCAACTTTAGCACGAGCCATTGGCGGTTTCCAATGACGCGGCCGCCTCAACGCATAGCTGCGCATCGGCCGCGGCCGCGCGTGTTTTTTCATTGAACCTAAGGAGAAAAAATTGAACCCAATTTTCTGGGCCAGGAAATTCGCTCTGTTGTCGCTGCTCGTGGTTGGAAGCGCCTTCGCCGCAGACCGTGCCCACAATGCTCTCACCGAGCATGTGCGCGCAGCCAATGATCGCTTCAAGGACGTCGCGGTCGCCGTTTCTGAGGGCTATGCGCCGATCCCCTGTGCCAGCGGCATCGACGGCGGCGCCATGGGCATTCACTATGTCAATGCCAAGCTCATCGGCGACGGTGTTGATATCAAACAACCGCAAGCGGTCATGTATGAGCCGAAGCCCGACGGCAAAATGGAGCTGGTCGCGGTCGAATATATCACCGCAAAGGGACCCGCTTCGCTGGAGGGCCATCTGTTCAACTTCAACGGCGCGCCCAATCGCTATGGCCTCGGTCCGTTCTACGAGCTGCACGTCTGGGCCTGGAAGGCCAACCCGCACGGCACCTTCGCGGACATGAACCCGATGGTCTCGTGCGAGCATGCGTCGATGAAATAGCACCGCATCGACCGCAATAGTCGCCGAGCCGCGCGACCGGCAGTTCGAACTCGTCGTCAACGTGCTGTTCATTTTGTCCGGCGTCGTCGGTCTCATGCTCTGAGCCGGAAATTCGCATCTGACCAGGCAATTTGGAGGAGAAGTCCATGCCTAGCATTCGATTATCATTGCTGTGTGCGCTGCTCGGACTTTTGCCGATAGCGGCCAACAGCCAGCCGGCACCATCTCAGGCTGAATGGATCAATGACCTTCGCTTGGGCGGCTATGTGATCGTCTTTCGCCATGGCGCGACCTCTTCGGATCAGGCGGGCACGGATCCCATGAGCAGGCAGACCGCATCGGCGCAGCGCCAGCTCAACGACCAGGGCCGTGCGCAAGCCAAGTTGATCGGAGAGTCGATGCGCAAGCTCAAAATTCCTGTGGGACTGGTCCTGACCAGCACGACCCAGCGGGCAGTCGACACCGGAACGCTGTTGGGTTTTGGCGAGGTTACCGCCACACCCGACCTTACCGAAGGCGGACCCGTGGTTTCTGCGGACGAGAATAATCGACGCGCACAGGCGCTTCGTGGGTTCGTTACCGGTGGGCCGCCGGCCGACAACAACCTTGTGATCGTTTCGCACAAGCCGAACATCATCGATGCATTCGGCAAGGACTGGTCCGATGTCCGCGAAGGCGAGGCATCGGTGTTCGCGCCGGACGGAGATGGCGGTTACAGGCTGGTTGTCCGCATCCAGGCGAGCGAGTGGAGCCGGCTTGCTCAGGCCTCGGATTGATGGGTCCCGCAGACTGCTCCAAGCCTTCATCCGCAGCGGCGGCGCCGCCCTAGTTCCAGTGCGCTACTAAGGGCGGGACGGAGGGCCGGTCAGATCCGATGAGGTCTGACCGACCCGGCTTTCAGCATCTAGCGACGTTCGGCGGGCATTTCTTGGCTGCGGCCGCCGGAGCCGGTCTTGGCGGTGGCGGAGGTGGTCG
>JBATYU010000122.1:0-1564 GCA_049674245.1 Bradyrhizobium sp.
AGCATGTATCGGCCCGGTTCGGTCACGCGCCCGGCTTTCTGCCATGTAATCTTGTTGATCGACGCTGGTGATCCGAATTCGCTCCGGTCCACAGTGGTCGCCTCGGTCGGAGCGAGCATCCCGGCAATCTCGGAGAGGGAAGCATTTGAAGTAGCAAACTCTTGCACCCGGTCGGATGTCGAAATCTCCGAGCCTTGGGGATTTGAACGCCAGGGCCCGCCCATCCAGATCCATGGGTTAAGAATGTTGTTCGCCATTTTCGCACTCCTACGCCTACGATGGAGCACAGCCTCTCAAATGTGGCCGCGTCAGCGGCCAGCCGCGGCCCTAGAACGACCGCCGTAATTCACTCTCTGCGCAGCTATAAAGACCAAAGAGAGCGCCTGCTCCCCCTAGGAGAGTTGCACAGCCGAGAAGCGTTGCCGAAGCGACTTCCAGCCGCTCTTCGGCGGTCCTGAGCACTCCTCGCGGCAAATCGGTCCTGCTATTTCCCACCAGTCAACGAGCGCAAGGGTAAGACGAAAGCAGAGAGCGAACCGCTATCTCGGCAAATCGATAGTAACTCATAGGCTCAAGCTCTGCCGCCATCCGGCCGGTACGATGACAGGGTCAAGGCAGAAAAACGCCGCAGGCGTGAAAACTATTTGAGAGGCACTTGTCCTAGCACCGCAGGTGGCGCGCCATGCCGCAGCCGAAATTGGGCGGCCTCTCTGAACAGCCCGTGGGGCCCAGACTCACCAGCAGCCTTCCTGAACTCGTGCAGGGGCTTTGCGCGGAGGCTCAGGTCCAGGCTCGTAATCGGGAGGCTAGAGCGGCCCTACTCGGCTGATTGCAATTGCTTTCGCTTCGCGGCGACCGCACTTAACTTGGTGCGGAACGTCCAAATTTGTTCAAGTAGAGCATGTTGCTCGACGCCGGGCGGGAGTTTGCGAGCGGTTTCCCAAAGCTTGGCGGCCATCTTCTCAAGGTCTTGCATTTTGTCTCAACTGCATTTCGCTGTGCGGAACACCCCCAAGACAACCTTAAGACCGCAATTCATGACAGTTTGATGACAGTCGACGCGCAACCGCCAGCGGATTGCCTCGCACGCAAGACGGCTGAGGCGATAGCGAATAAATCCAAAAGCCCGCCGTTAAATCCGGCGAGCTTTTCTTTATTCGTGCGCGTTGCTCAGAAAAATCCTGGGCTTAGATCCAGGCCATAGGTTGCAAAAAGCAACGAGACCAAAAGTCCGACGCCGCTAAAAATAGCGACGATCTTCAGCGGTTCGGTGCGAACCTCAGTTCCTGAAATATGGGAAAGAGCTTGTACCAGTGCGGTCATTTTGCGATCTCCAAGGTGGCTCTAGTCGAACTTCACGCCGATCCGGAACTGGCTTCTCCAGACGACCAGGCAGGGTAACTGCAGGCCATCGTCCGGCATGACCAATACGAAACTCTTGGGGATGTTGGCTGGGTTGATAACCTCTATCGCCGCTCCGGTGATCGACAGGTCGCGGACAACGCAATCAGCGGCGCCGCCGACAAACTTGATAGTTGCCGGCTTCGAGACACGGTAGCGCGGT
>JBATYU010000123.1:0-3323 GCA_049674245.1 Bradyrhizobium sp.
GATGTCGCCGCCGGAGGCCAGCTTGACGCGATCCGGCGCGGTCAGCGCCGCCCTCTCCCGGTCGATGTTCCACTTGAACTTGTCGCAGCCGCTCGGCTCTTCCGCCGCCCGCGCCGGCGCGGCGGAAAGCAACAGCAACGCGAGGAGAAAAGTTGCGCGCATATCAGTCCACCGCGATCATGACGTCGGACGCCTTGATCACGACGGTGACGTTGCCTTTGGCCTTGATGCCGAGGTCGTCGACCGCCTCGTTGGTGATCGAGGACGTCACGATCTGGCCGCCGCCGATATCGACGCGGACATGGGACGTGGTCGCGCCCTTCTTGACTTCGAGGACGGTGCCCTTGATCTGGTTGCGTGCACTGATGCGCATGATGGGTCTCACACTGTTGTGGCGTGCGCGGTCGTGCCGCGTCGGCGTTCGACTAAGGTGCGAAATGCGAGGACCGTCGTCCCTGCAAAGATGGGCGCGCTTGCGGCGCGGCGTCGAACCATTTTAGCGAAAGTTGTGACGGAATCAAAACACCGTCGCGGTCGCATCGTTATTGTTTCGCATCCGGCGCGTTCAAAACCTGTTTGCAGGCGGCCGGCAATTGCGCCAGCGTTGGTCCGGTCCGCGGCGTTGGCGGCTCTTTCGGCGGCTTCGGGTGGAGGATCGAATCCTTGAACCAGTAGGCGAGCTCGCCTTTGCCGCAGCCTTCGCCGCCCCCCTGGTCCGACTGGCCTTTGCATTCGCTGCCGCCGGACGGGCATCTCATGCGAATGTGGAAGTGATAATCGTGGCCGTACCACGGGCGGATCTTTGCCAGCCAGCTGCGGTCGCCCTTGGCCTCGCGGCACAGCGCCTTCTTGATCGCGGCGTTGACGAAGATGCGCTGCACGCCCGGTTCCTGCGCGGCGTCACGCAGAAGCAGGACATGGCCCGCCGTAAAGACCTTCGGATCGATATCGAGCCGGTCCTCGCGCACCATCATCACCGCGGACATCTCCTCGCGCTCTTCGCGCGACAATCGATGGTCCGGCATCGGTGTCAGCCAGATGTCGGCGTCGAGCCCGATCTGATGGCTGGCGTGGCCGGTAAGCGCGGGGCCGCCGCGCGGCTGCCCGATGTCGCCGACCAATATGCCGGGCCAGCCGGCGTCCTTGTGCGTCTTGGCCGCCAGCCGCTTGAGCATAGCAATCGCGTCGGGGTGGCCCCAATAGCGGTTGCGTGACAGCCGCATCACCTGCCAGGTGTCGCCGTTGATCGGCATCTGCTCGGCGCCGGCGAGGCAGCCCTTGTTATAGGCGCCGACCGCGCGCGGCGGCATTGCGGCCGGAAGCAGCTTTCGCGCGAACAGTTGCTTGGCGCCGATCTTGGGATCGTTGGGATTGTCGAGCGGCGGCAGCGGCTTTGGATCGACGCTGCCCTTGTCCTGCGCCGACGCGCAAGTGGCGCCGAACAGAACGGTCGCAAGGAAAAGGAGGATTGGAAACGGGCGGGGCGTCATGGGATCACTCTATGCGCCAAAAAGCGTAGCATGAAAGAGGGATCGGCGCGCCAATCGCAATTGCTTGATCTCCCACGGCGATGTTGTGGTTTGCCGGAGTAGCCTGAGTATCCGCTATTTGTCGCGCGCGGTCTTGCGCTTGTTCAGGTGATAAGTCAGCGCCAGCGCCACGCAATGGCGTAGCGCCGCGTCGGGAGGTTTATCCGACGCGTCGAACAGCATGCATCGGTTGCCGCCATAGCAAAACTCCGTCGGGTACAACCCGCGAAACGTTTCCACCAGATCGGTCTGGCAGTGGAAATAGATCGCGTATTGGTCGGCGGTGGATTTCACCCGATCGATCCGGATCGTGCTGCCGCTTTTGGTCTCTGGCGTCAGATAGCTCGGCTGGCCCCATTTCAGCGTCTCCTGCAGCGCGCCGACGCCCGGGGTTGCCTTTGCGGTCTGAAGGATCAGCCGCCGCAGCGCCAGCAATCTTGCCTTCAGCGGCTTTGGATAGGCATTGAAAACCGCTTCGACCTCACCGGACGATTTCGCAGCGATCCGTTCCTTTGCAGCGATCCGCTTTACCGGCTTGCTCATCGCGTCGTTGGCGGCGTATCGAGCCTCGCCGACAAGATCGCCCTGCCGGCATCTTCATAATGGGTGTCGCGGGCCTGGATCTGCTGCGCGATCGTGTGCATGTCGCGGAATCTTCGCTCGAACGGGTTTGCGGCGAACACGGCGGTGGCGCCTGTCATGTGATAGGCGGCATCGACCACCGAGGCCGACTGATGAATGGTCCAGGTCGCGGCGATACGTAGCGCAATGCGATGGGATTCGGTGACGGGATCGCCGCGCGAGAGGTCGCGCCAGACCTCGGCCGCGGTGGCATAGAGATAGGCGCGCGCCGCGCGCAAGGTCGCTTCGGTTCGTCCGATCAAGCCCTGCACGGCGCTATTCTCGCGCATCGCCCCTAGCCCCTGCGGTTGCTTGCTGCGGGCAAGCGCGATCGCGGCATCGAGCGTGGCGCGGGCGACGCCGATCGCGGTCGCGGCAAAGCCCATCCCGAACACGGCATTGGTGGTGAGCTTGTAGAGCGGGCCTTTTTCGCGGCATGCGGAAGGGACGTCGCGAAGGGCCGCGAATTTGTCAGGGACGAAGAGGTTGTCGACCGAATAGGAATCGGTGCCGGTGCCCCTCAAGCCGATCGCGTCCCAGACGTCGTGCATCGTGGCGCTCGCGACCGGGAACAGGATGGTGCGGATTTCCGGCGAACCGTCGAGCTTCTTCCGCAAGCTTCCGTCGGCTTCGATGACGCGCACATGGGCGCCAAGCCAGCTCGCCTGCCGCGAGCCGGAGGCAAAGTCCCAGCGCGCGCTCGCCGTGTAGCCGCCGGGAACGACATGGACCTCGTGGGCGATCGCGCCCCAGGCCAGGATGCCGGGCGGCGTATTGAAGATCTGGTCCGCCGCGTCGCGATCGAGATAGGCCGCCGTCATGGCGCAGACGCTGCATTGGCCGAGGCACCAGGCGGTGGAGGCATCGGCCTTGGCGATCTCCTCCTGCATCTGCATGAAGATCTCGAGAGGTGCCTCGGTTCCCCCAAAACTCTGCGGCAGCAGCACCCGGTAGAGCCCGTTCTCGATCAGGGCGGAGGTGACAGTCGGCGTCAGGCGCCGCGTGCGCTCGATTTCATCGGCCTCGCGCGCGATCAAGGGGGCCAGCGCCCGCGCGCGCTCGACGAGATCGAGACCGGGATGCTTGTTCATGCGTCTCCTCGCCCTTTTTGGGTTCTGAAGGAAGCCGCAATGGTGGTCTATCTGACGCTGGTGATCAAGATGGGGGGTGGCT
>JBATYU010000124.1:0-2147 GCA_049674245.1 Bradyrhizobium sp.
GGCGAAGACCGCGAGCCGTGGATCTGGGCGCGCGACGCGGCGGTAATGGCGCTGCTCTACGGTTCGGGCCTGCGTATCTCCGAAGCGCTCGGATTGAAGCGCCGCGACGTGCCCGCGCCCGGCGAAGGCGACGTTCTGATCGTCACCGGCAAAGGCAACAAGACCCGGATGGTGCCGGTGCTGCAAAACGTGCTGGCGCTGATCGCCGATTACGTGGCGATGTGCCCGCATCAGCTCACGCCTGAGGGGCCAATTTTTGTCGGCGCCCGCGGCGGTCCACTCAAGGCCCGCATCATCCAGCTCACCATGGAGCGGCTGCGCGGCGCGTTGGGATTACCCGATAGCGCCACCCCGCATGCGCTGCGGCATTCGTTCGCGACCCATCTTCTCTCCCGCGGCGGCGACCTGCGCGCGATCCAGGAATTGCTCGGGCATTCCTCGCTCTCGACCACGCAAGTTTATACCGGGATCGACTCTGAGCGTTTGCTCGAAGTCTATCGTGCCGCGCATCCCCGCCGCTAGGATCATCGTGACATATTGCCGTCACGTCTGCGTGCCTCTTGCGCTGGCCGCATCGTTCGGGCCATCGTGGAAGGCACCACAGGGGAGAGAATCATGAGCGCGCATGAAAGCATGGAGCAGGCCGACCAGGCCAAGGAAGCCTCGAGCCAGAACAGGAAGATCGCGCTTTTGATCGCGATCATCGCGCTATGTCTCGCGTTGTCGGAGACGCTCGGCAAGGGCGCCCAGACCGAATCCCTCGCTAAGAATGTCGAGGCCTCGAACCTGTGGGCATTCTTCCAGGCCAAAAGCATTCGCCACACGGTGGTCCAGACCGCCGCGGACCAGTCCAAGCTAGGCCTCGGCGCCGCCGGCGACGACGCCGCCAAGGCTGCGGCGCAAAAGCAGATCGACGCCTGGCAGAAGACCGCCGAGCGCTACCGCTCCGATCCCAAGGGCGGCGAGGGACAAGAGCAATTGTCCGAACGCGCCAAGCATTCGGAGGAAGAGCGCGACCTTGCCACCGCGAAATATCATCACTTCGAACTTGCCTCCGCCGCCTTCCAGATCGGCATCGTGCTGGCCTCGGCGACGATCATCACCGGCATTGTCGAGCTGGCCTGGATCTCGGGTGTCTTGATGCTGGCGGGTATCGCGATCACCGCGCTTGGCATCATCATGCCGAATCTGTTGCATTTGCCGTAGCGGAGTCTGCAACTGCCTCTTCATGCCCCGCGATGGCGGGGCATCCAGTATTCCGTGCAGTTATTCGCAGATCTCGACAGCTCACGATACTGGATCGCCCGGCATAGGTGCGCGGAAGCGACGCCGTCCTTTGGACGTCTATGCCGGGCGATGACAGTTCGTCGCCTACCGCGCTTCGTGCACGCTCTTGCGGAAGCGCTGGATCAGCCGCAGCATCCGCGATGACCAGCCGGCGCCGTTAAAGGCTTCCTTGATTCGAAGCTTGATCGGATCGACCAACGCCGCGGCTTTTGCCCGGAGCTCGATGACAAAGTCGTAGAGACTCTCGAACCACTGCATTTCCAGCAATTTCGGCCGCGTCACGTCGAACACGAAGGCAGCGACGCCGACCCCTAAGAATTTCGCGAAGATGATGGTGAGAACGGCGCTGAGCCAATATTCGTGGGTCAGCAGCCAGAAGCCGACCAGTTTGAGCGGAAAAAGCGGTAGCACCGGTACGATGAAAACGATCAAGGTCATCGCCGGCGTCAGGGTATCGACACGGTCGGCGAGCCATTGCTTGAAGGTGCGCAGCGGTATCATCGCCACCACCCACGCCACGATCGGCTCGAGGTGATCCCACAGCCAGGCTTCGATCAGGAAGATGATCGCAAGCAGAATCCAGAACGGCTGAAGCAGGCGGCGCAGCATCGAGGTTATCCCGCCCGATGATTCTCTCGGGCGTCGATCACATATGGATCGCCCGCTTGCCGACTGCAAGCGCGGCTTCCTTGATGGCTTCCGAGCGCGTCGGGTGGGCGTGGCAGGTGCGTGCCAGGTCCTCGGCGGAACCGCCAAACTCCATCAGGACGGCCGCTTCGTGGATCATTTCGCCGGCCTCGCGGCCGACAATGTGCACGCCGAGCACCCGATCCGTTTTCGCATCTGCGAGAACCTTCACG
>JBATYU010000125.1:0-3145 GCA_049674245.1 Bradyrhizobium sp.
CCGGAGCGCCAATAGGCTCGGCGAGGTGGCGGAAGTACTCGCGCATCATTATGCGCTCACACCGCGCGCGGATAAGGCCTTTCGCTATCTCGGGCTCGCCGGACGAAAGGGTCTGGACCGGTATTCCGTAGAGGAGGCGCAAAGATTTCTCCGCAAGGCTTTGACCTTATTCGCGTCCAACCCGGATTGCGCAGATCAGTGTGCCGCTGCGACGGTCGTTGTTGATATGCTCGAAGCTTTGTTTCTTAAGACCGATCTGCCGGAGCTGATGTCCTTGGCCAATCGCTACCTGCCAATGCTTGAAGCAATGGGGGATACGACACAGCTTGCAAGTGCCTTATTTTTTGTTAGTCACGCGCAGTGCATTGGTTGCGACTTTCGTGTAGCCGCTGCTACAGCGCGGCGCGCTCTTGAGGTAGCCAAGCGAATCGGCGATGCAAAGGCGATCGGCCGTGCCAGGACTGCGCTGCTCTTCTGTGTCTCTGCTTTCGCAGAAACTCCACTCGATCTTGCGCAAAAGGAGGCGCGCGAAACTTTGGCCGACGCCGAGCGCGCCGGCGATGTCTACATAATCAATTGGGCTTACTGGAACATCGCTTGGGACTACTTGACGCGCGGTCTGATGCAAGAGGCGGAGCAATGGGCGCGGCGGTTGGTCTCATCCGGCCGCGAACGCGATGATGGGCGAGCCTTGGGCTTAGCCTACTGGACACTTGCGTGGATCGACGTCAGTAATGATCGTTACGATAGCGCAATACTGAATGCTGACGAGTGCCTTCGCACCGCTGTTACACCGTGGGATGAAGTCGTAGGTGCGATTGCGAAGGCGACAGCGACGCTGTTTAACCGCGACGTTCAAGGACTGACGCGAATTCAAGAGCTACGGCGTTGGGCCAGCGAGCACGGTACCCGATATGCTGATGTGGCGATGGAGGGGGCGCTTGCTGTGGGCTTGATCCTATCGGGGCGTGTCAGCGAGGGCATCAAGTTCCTTGAGAGCGCGATTGCCGCACGCGATGCGGATGGGTTTCGAAGCATGGCGGCATGGAACCGAATAACACTCGCCGAGATCTACCTCGAAATCCTTACCGCACGAGAGCGTCCAGCAATGCGTATCATCGTAAAGAACCTCTGGACGTTCTTGGCGTCGATGCTGTTTGGAGCGCGCAGAGCCGAAGAGTTGTTGGAGAAGGCAGCGGCGCACGAACAACTGCACGAGCGAGGGGCTTTACGCGCGAGAATCAATATGGATTTGGGTTTGCTCTATAAGTTCAAGAGGCAACCCGGCCGGGCGCGGACCTTCCTTGAAATAGCGCGTGTGCCAGCTGAACTTCAGGGTGCCACCTCCTTGGTAGGCAAGATAGATGCGGCTCTGGCTGAACTACCTTAGAAACCCTTGCAGAAGAATCAAAATCGGCATCTTTCGCCGTCATCCGCCTTAACCCCTCCCGAGCCATTGCATCGTAGCGGCTCAAACTAGCACCTCGATGGGCACTCCCGATGTCGCAGTTGGGTCAAAAACGACGACTTGGCGATGTCCACGCTACGTCCGGTGTTCGCCCTATAACGGCAGAAGAGGCGGACATTCCGGTTCGGCTGCGGCCGCTCATCAATTGCGGAACCGACAGAACAAACCGTCATTCACCCTGGTGCTCGTACCAAAGGATATTGAGTTCTTCCTCAATCCTCCAGCCGACGTGCCTCCCGCGTGATCTAAGCTTGTCGAGACGCTCGAGGTAGGTGGTGCGCTCGGAAGGAGGTAGGCTTGATACGAGTTCGAGAGACCGTCCATACATGCGGATCAGAGCAGCGAAGTAGCTTTCATCTTCTATGCTGCAGGATTCCAGAAAGCCGAACGCCTCCTCGCAATAAAATATCGATAGCTCCGCCATTCCATTCGGGCGCCCGATGGCTTTTTTGTAATCCACAATCGCCTTCTTGGCCTTTGAAACCGATATGGGTTGCCCTTTCATTGAGTCCGGGGATATCCATCTGGAAATACTCGCCTTGAAGGGTCGGAGCTGATCATGACCCAAACCCAAGCGGGCATGCAAGAATGCCTGGTTGTCTCTACTCGCGGTGTAGAGGTCTTGCACTAGCCCCCGAAGGCCCGCGCGATCGAAGTCTAGGAGGGCGGTCCTAACGTCGCTCCAAGTTGGCGAGGCATTCTTGCTACGGACCACGGCCACGAACCTTTCAATGGTGGTTTTATGAGTGAGCTTCCCGGCTTGCCCAAGATACACGACTTCCGGAAAGGAGCAGATTGGTCGGATCAGCGATGCCTGACCAGTGGCACATGCTCTCCTCGTCTGTAACCGAGGAGTATGACCATGCAGGATCAAGTGAATGCTACCCCGACGCTTCATAAACGGTTGCCCTGGAACAAGGGCAAGCTGACCGGGGCAAAGCCGCCGCTGCGACCAAAACACGTCTGGTCAATCCGGACGAAACTCCAGATCGAAGGCCGCGCTCGCGACCTCGCCATGTTCAATCTGGCCATCGACAGCAAGCTTCGCGGCTGTGATGTCGTCGCCATTCGGGTCGAGGATGTCGCCGCCGGCGGGTACACGGCCGACCGCGCAACGGTTCGGCAAAAGAAAACTGGGCGGCCGGTCAGATTTGAATTGAGCGGGCAGACCCGCCAGGCGATCGATGACTATCTAAAGTCCGCCAACAAAACGCCCGGTGAGTTCTTGTTCACGGGCCGTCGTGGTCCCAACCGCAACATGACAACGCGCCAATATGCGCGCCTCGTTTCGGCCTGGATCGGCGGCGTGGGGCTGGACCCGAGGCTGTTCGGGACGCATTCGCTGCGACGCACAAAAGCTACCCTGATCTATCGGCGGACTGGTAATCTCAGGGCCGTCCAGCTTCTGCTCAGACATACAAAGATCGAAAGCACGGTCAGATATCGCGGCATCGAAGTGGATGATGCACTCGCAATAGCGGAACAAGTTGATGTCTGAGATACCAGGGCAGAGCGGACATGCTCTGCCCGCCCTCTGACCGCCGGTTTGCGCCAAAAGGCGACGTTGGCGTCTTCAGACCTGAGGATTGCGCCCGTTCCCGCTGTTCAGTGTGAACGCCGCTGCTCGCGCGGCAACATGATGCGGAACTCGGTGAACTCACCGTGTTTCGTGTCGAC
>JBATYU010000126.1:0-2866 GCA_049674245.1 Bradyrhizobium sp.
CGCCGACGATGCGGCCGCCGCTCATCGGCAGGTGGGCAGCGAGCGTGATCACCGAGCCGCCTTTCGGCTTGATGCGGGCGATCTTGCGGAAGCGGAACGCCTCGGCACTCCCAGGCTTCTGGCAGGAAATTGAAAGCACCAGGGTGCCGGTCTGCCGTTCGCGCGATTGCAAGAACTCCTCGATCGGTACGTCGCGGCTGCCAAGGCCGCCCTGCACGGAAACCACTGCGTCGAGCGCAAGCAGGGCAACGGTGAAGTCGCCATACGGATTTGGCGCGAACAGATTGCCGCCGACGGTGCCCATGTTGCGTACCGCCGGTCCGCCGATCGAGCGGGCAGGGGCATGCAGGAAGGAAAGATCGCGCTCCGCCAGGATGCGCGCAAAGGTCACGCCCGCGCCGATCGTGACGCGCGGTCCCGCCGCCTCGATCCGCGTCAGCGCGTGGTCACTGGCGCGCACGATGATGGAAATCGAGATGTCGCCCTCGTTCAGCGCGCGCATCACCAGCGTGCCGCCGCCGAGATAGCGCGCGCCGCGATCGGAGAACAAGGCCGCGGCCGCCTCACCGGAACTCGCAAACGTCCTTACCGTGACGGGCATGGGATTTCCTCCGCGCTCATGCGGTCTCCTTCAGGTGGCGGCGGACGGCCTCGAATCCCGCCTGATAGATCTGCTCCGCCACCATCTGCGTGATGCCGTCCCGATCGTCGGGCCGCGTCGTGAACCGCGATTCCCATTGCCAGAAGGTGCGGTCTCCGTCGGTGACGGGAAGCAGACGGACATGCGCCACGTAGTTGAACATCGGGCTCGGCGTGTCGAGCAGGCAATAGCTGAATGTCTGCTCGAGATCGGACAGCGCCAGCAATTGCTCGCGCAGCTCCGAGCCGTCCTTGAGTTTGAAGCGGCGGACGCAGCCGATCTTGTCGGCCGCCTGGGCCCGTTCGATCGCGCTGGTCGCCACCGCCGGGTGCCAGCGATCATGCCCGTTGAAATCGCGCAGCACGTTCCAGACCGTATCGGTCGGTGCATTGACGATCGTGCTTTTGACGATATGCGGCACGGCTTAGCCTCCGAAAGCACGTTTCAAGGCGTCGAAGCCGCCCTGGAAGACGCCGCCGGCGATATTGCCGACGAGTTCAGTTTCTCGTTCGGGCGCGCAGTCGAACTCGGCGGTCCATTCCAGGAAAGTCTGGTCACCGTCGGTGACGGGCGTCAACCGCAGCGTGGCGACGTAATTCTCCACCCCCATCGGCGACTCCAGGATGGAGTAGGTGCAGAACATGTCGTAGTCGGAAAGGCCGAGCAGTTTCTCGCGGATGCGATCGCCATTGCGCAGGCGGAAGTCGCGCACGCATCCAATCTTGTCTGCGGGCTCGCCGCCCTCGATCCGGCTTTCCGCGATCGCGGGATGCCAGTTCGGCAGGCCGTTGAAGTCGCGCACTCGCGCCCAGACACGGTCGTTGCGCGCGTTGACGACGGTGGACACATAGACCCGGGCCATGGCGCGTTACGATCCTTTCTTGCGCGGGCCGCGCTCGGCCGGGGCTTCGCCACTGGTGGGCGCGCCGGGACTTGCGGCAGGAGGTGAGGCGGGCTTGCTGTCATCGCCCCCCTTGCGCGAGGAATCCCGGATGCCCTGCATGTCGCGCGCCTCGCGGATCAGGCCGGGCATCTTGGCAAGGCTGCCGCCCTCGACGCCGATGTCGGCGAGAAGCGAGTCGATCAGCGGCGCCTGCACGCGGTAACGCAGCGCCGAATCGATGACCTCGTCGGTGGCGCTGCGACTGCCGCCGCCGCTGCCATTGAGGCCGTCTACCTGGAGGATGCGGATACCCTCGATCTTCTCCATCGGCTTGACGCTTTCGCGCACAATGCCCTCGATCCGGTCGAGCAGTTTGCGGCGGAACAGCGAGTAGCGCGCCTGGTCGGTGAGCACGTTCTCCGCCTCGTTGAGGAGGCGTTGCGCCTCGGCCTCAACCGTGGCGCGCACGCGTTCGGCTCCAGCGGCGATCCGGGTCTCCTCCGCCTGTTTCTCGGCGAGCAATACCTCGACGGTCTTGCGTCGCTTGGCGATCTCGCTCTCGCGGGCGGTCACGACGCGCTCGGCTGCCTCGGTCGCGCGCGCGCGAGCGTCTTCCGCCGCCGCCCTGGCCGCCGATTCCTCCAGCGACTTCTGGTGAAGGGCAATCGCCTTCTCCATCAACACCGTCTCGACGTCCCTTTCGCGGTTGACCTCGAGCTTGCGCAGCTCGCGTTCGCGGCCGATCCGGGCCTCGTCCAGGCCTCGGTCGGAAGCGATGCGCGCACGCTCGACCTCCTCGCGCGAGACGATCTCGGCCTCCTGCAGGGACTGGACGCGGGCGACCTCCAGTTGCTCGATAGCGCGCCGGCGTTCGATCCGTGCCACCTCCAGCGCCTGCTCGCGCGAGACGTCGGTGGTGTCGACTTCCTTGCGGGCAATGATCTCAGCCTGCTTGACCTGCCGATCGGCGTCGATCCGTTCGGATCGCTTGGCTGCGAGCGCGATCACGCGCTCCTCGTCGGCGATCTCGATCGCCTTCTTCTGGTCGATATTGAGTACTTCTCGGGTCTTGGAGGACGCGATGCGTTCGCTCTCGAGCGCCAGTTCGACGTCGATGCGTTGCCGCTCGATCGCGTCGCGGCGCTTCAGTTCGGCCGCCTCGATCGCTTCGGTGCGATCGATCTCGAGCCCGCGGGTCTCCTTTTCGGCGCGAATGCGCTGGGCCGCGATCGTCTTTTCCTGCGCAATCCGGGCCGCTTCGATGGCCTCGCGCGAGGCTATGTCGGCTTCCTCGACTGCACGATTGCGCGTGATCTCGAGCGCGCGAACGCGTTCTTCCTGGG
>JBATYU010000127.1:0-2867 GCA_049674245.1 Bradyrhizobium sp.
GTGCAGGTTCGTGCGCCGTCGCCCGCCGACGATGCCGCGCGCGAGGAGCGCGTGAAGATGACGCGGCTGCGGCAGACCATCGCCCGCCGCCTCAAGGACGTGCAAAACACCGCGGCGATGCTGACGACCTTCAACGAGGTCGACATGACCCACATCATGGCGATGCGCGCGCAGTACAAGGACGTGTTCGAGAAAAAGCACAGCGGCAAACTCGGCTTTATGGGTTTCTTCACCAAGGCCTGCGTGCAGGCGCTGAAGGACGTTCCCGCCGTCAATGCCGAGATCGACGGCACCGACCTGATCTACAAGAATTACTATCACATCGGCGTTGCCGTCGGCACCGACAAGGGCCTGGTGGTGCCCGTGGTGCGCGACTGCGACCAGAAATCGATCGCCGAGATCGAGAAGGCGATCGCCGATTACGGCCGCCGCGCCCGCGACGGCCAGCTCAAGATCGACGAGATGCAGGGCGGCACCTTCACCATCACCAATGGCGGCATCTACGGTTCGCTGATGTCGACGCCGATCCTGAACGCGCCACAGTCCGGCATTTTGGGCATGCACAAGATTCAGGAGCGGGCGATGGTGATCGGCGGCAAGGTCGAGGTACGCCCGATGATGTATCTGGCGCTGTCCTACGATCACCGCGTCATCGACGGCAAGGAAGCGGTGACGTACCTGGTGCGCGTCAAGGAAAGCCTGGAAGACCCGGCGCGACTGGTGCTGGATCTCTGAGGCGCTCGGGTCTGATGTTCAATCTTCAAGGCCGCATTTGCCGCCGAGCTCAGGTCAAGTGCGTTGAGTTGCGGGGGCAGTTGTGACCGATAGCGTTGCGATCATCACCGGCGGTAGCCGCGGCATCGGCCGCGCCACCGCACTCGCCGCGGCGGCGCGGGGTTTTCGGGTCGTCGTCGGCTACGCCAGCAATCAGGCGGCAGCGAACGACGTCGTCTCCGCGATCGAAGCCAAGAACGGCAAGGCGATCGCGGTGAAATGCGACGTCGGCAGCGAGAGCGATATTCTGGCGCTGTTTGCGGCCGCCGATGCGTTCGGAACGCTCGGGGCGCTGGTCAACAATGGCGGCATTGTCGGCAAGAGCGGCGTGCGCGTCGACGAGATGTCGGCCGAGCGCATCCAGCGCATGATGGCGGTCAACGTCACCGGTAGCATTATCTGCGCGCGCGAGGCCGTAAAACGGATGTCGACGCGACATGGCGGCAAGGGTGGCGTGATCGTCAACCTGTCGTCGGCTGCCGCCAAGCTCGGCGGCGCCAATACCTATGTCGACTATGCCGCCTCCAAGGGCGCGATCGATTCCTTCACCATCGGCCTCGGCCATGAAGTCGCGGGCGAAGGCATCCGCGTTGCCGGCATCCGGCCGGGCCTAATCGACACCGAAATCCACGCCTCCGGCGGCGAGCCCGATCGCGCGCATCGGCTGGCGCACATGGTGCCGATGAAGCGCGTCGGCACCGCGGAAGAAATCGCCAACGCCATTGTCTGGCTGATGTCGGACGATGCCTCCTACGTGACCGGCGCCATTCTTGATGTATCGGGCGGTCGCTAATAGCTGTCACACTCTTTAGCTACAGGATTTTATCATGGCTGCATACGATCTCGTTGTCATCGGCACCGGTCCCGGCGGATATGTCTGCGCGATACGCGCGGCGCAACTCGGCATGAAAGTTGCCGTGGTCGAAAAGGACGCGACGCTTGGCGGCACGTGTCTCAATGTCGGCTGCATGCCGTCGAAGGCGTTGCTGCATGCTTCCGAGATGTTCGAGGAAGCCGCGCATTCGTTTGCGAAGATGGGCGTCAGCGTTCCCGCGCCGAAACTCGACCTGCCCTCGATGATGAACTTCAAGCAACAGGGCATCGATGGCAACGTCAAGGGCGTCGAGTTCCTGATGAAGAAAAACAAGATCGACGTCATCCACGGCACCGGCAAGATTGTTTCCGCCGGCAAGGTCGAAGTTTTGGGCAGCGGCGGCAAGACGCAATTGGTCGAGACAAAAAACATCGTGATCGCCACCGGCTCGGACATCGCCCGGCTGAAGGGAATCGAGATCGACGAGAAGCGCATCGTGTCGTCGACCGGCGCGTTGTCGCTCGACAAGGTGCCGTCGAGCCTGTTGATTGTCGGCGCCGGGGTGATCGGGCTCGAGCTCGGCTCGGTGTGGCACCGGCTCGGCGCCAAGGTCACTGTGGTGGAATTTCTCGATCGCATCCTGCCGGGCATGGACGGCGAGATCGCCAGGCAATTCCAGCGCATCCTGGAAAAGCAGGGCTTTGCATTCAAGCTCGGCGCCAAGGTCACCGCCGTCGACACCTCAGGCAAGATGCTCGTCGTCAAGATCGAACCGGCTGCAGGCGGCAATGCGGAAACGCTGGAAGCCGATGTCGTGCTGGTTTGCATCGGCCGCGTGCCCTACACCGACGGACTTGGTCTGAAGGAAGCCGGCGTCGCGCTCGACAACCGCGGCCGGGTCGAGATCGATGCGCATTTTTCGACCAGCGTGAAAGGCATCTACGCCATCGGCGACGTCGTCGCGGGGCCGATGCTTGCCCACAAGGCCGAGGATGAAGGCGTTGCGGTTGCGGAAATCATCGCGGGGAAAGCCGGGCACGTGAATCACGACGTTATCCCAAGCGTAGTCTACACCACGCCGGAAGTCTCATCCGTCGGCAAGACCGAGGAAGAGTTGAAGCAGGCAGGCGTGGCCTACACCTCGGGTAAATTTCCCTTTACCGCCAACGGCCGCTCCAAGGTCAACCAGACCACTGACGGTTTTGTGAAGGTTCTCGCAGATGCGAAGACCGATCGTGTGCTCGGCGTGCACATCATCGGCATCGAGGCCGGCGAAATG
>JBATYU010000128.1:0-5571 GCA_049674245.1 Bradyrhizobium sp.
CGGATACTGCCCGTTGTCATCTTCAATCCAGGCAGCGGCGGATTCGGCGGCTAGACAGTTGTTAGGAAATAAGATTGGCGTTCTCAAGCAATCCCCACACGTCGACCACCGGTTTGCCCTTCAGATCCGCGCTCTTGTAGCTGTTGTGCGGCGTGCAAAGGATCAGGATATCGCTCCGCGCGATCACTTCATCGAGCGGCAAAAGGTCGGGATCGATCGTCACAAACGGGTCCGTGGTCAAGACCTCGTGCGCGAAACCGTTCAAAATCTTCTTGAACTTGTAGCTCAATGACGCGCGTACATCGTCGATCTCCGACTTGAACGCCATTCCCAACAAGCCGACCGTCATTTTTCCAAGATCGTAACGACGCCGCAGATCGCCAATAACGTGAAGCGGCAGGCCTTCGTTGACGAGCATGGCCGCATTGCCGAGGGTGAATTCATTGCGGGCAAACGCGGTTAACTGCATGGTGTCTTTCATCAGGCAGGGACCCGCGGCGTATCCCGGCTTCGGAATATTTTTCGCGCGCGGGTAGTTGTATTTCATGGCTTTCAGAATGCGCTGGTAGTCGAGGCCTGCCGATTGCGCGATCAGATAGAACTGGTTGGTCACCGCGAACTCGATATAGCGATACGCGTTGCCGAACAGCTTTGCAAATTCCGCCTCGATCGGATCGAGCGTGACGATCTCGGGCGAGATGATTCGGAACAGGGCGGTTGCTTGCTCGGTAGCCTGCGGTGTCGTGCCGCTGACGATTTGCGGCATCCGGCTCAGTTCCTCGATGCCGTAGCCTTGCACGATTCGCTCCGGGCAAAACGCGACGTTCAGATTGCGCTTCTTGCGTTTAAGGTGCGCCGAGATGCTTTCCGTCGTTCCCGGATATAGCGTGGAGCGCAACACGATGAGCTGTTCGTCGCTCAAGTGAGGCAAGAGGCCGTCGATGCAATCCAGAACGACGCGACGTTCCGGATTGAGAAACTCGTCGACCGGGGTCCCGATGGTCACGATGACCGGGCCCGATTTCGAGATATCGCCCGGCGTGCTGGTGAAAATCAGCCTGTCTTCGCTGAGCGCCGTCAACAGGAGGTCTTCAGCTCCGTACTCGATAAAGGGAAGACGTCCGGCCTTGAGCGCGGCGAGATTGTCGAGGTTGAGGTCGTTGACGTTGACCGTGAGCCCTTTGGCGGCGAACGACAGCACCAGCGGAATGCCGACATGTCCGGCGCCGCCGACCACGGTCAGGTCGGCTGCGTGCGCATCGGTCGTCCGGGCAGTATCTGCAAGGTCGGCGACGGTCATGGTTTTTCACCATAGGTTAAAACGAACGAACGCAATGGCTTCATGAAATGCGGCGCAAACAGCATCCGGTCGAGGGCGTTATAGACCGGCAGCATCCAGCGCAGCCTCGATGAGGCGAGATAGCGATAGTTCAGATCGGAAATGTAGTCGGTTCCGACCTTAAAGCCCGAACGACAAAACACCGCGGCGGTCTGATGGGCCAGCACCGGGCGCTCGTTCTCGGTGACGCCGACCGAACTGTAGAGCGGCGAGGAGCGATCGCGGTAGAGATACATGAAGGGATTCATGCGGTTGGGATCGAAGGCGACGAACGAGCCACCGCGCTTGAGGACCCGGAAGACTTCGCCGGCGCAACGCCTGGGATCCGGCAGGTGGTGCACCAATCCCGAGAGCAGCACGCCATCGAGGCTCGCGTCCGGGAACGGAAGCTCCTCGACGTCGCCTTCCAGGAATTCGACATCAGGATATTTGGCGCGCCCGAGCGCAATCAGCTTCGGGCTGATATCAAGCCCGACAGCATTGTATCCGAGGCCGTGCAGGAGATCGGTAAAGACGCCGGACCCGCATCCGAGGTCGGCAATGCGTGCGCCGGGCTGGGTGCGGGCCAGCCGCATGCAGGTCGTGATCAGCCGGACGTTGCTTTCAGGCGTGAAAACATCATAAGCGTCCGCGGCGGCATGGCCGTCGAAGAACGCGATCTCCTTTTGCTTGTCCTGTGCCGGAAGGGTTATCATTTGGATTTTCTAGCATGGTGGTGGTGGCTGGGCAACGAGGGGGAAACCCTGTGAAATCAGGCGTTAACGGCCGAACATCGGCGTGCGCCGTGAGGATCTGAACCGTCGGTCGCGCCCAACCAGCTTAGCTCTTTGGGGTGATCTTGTAGACGATGCCGTTGTCGTAAGAAGTGCCGATCTCCTGCAGATCGTATCTGTCGAGCCTCTGCTTCAGCTTTTCCTGCTGGTCAGGCCTGAGCCTGAATCCGAGTGCCAATAGATAGGTGTTGTTGGGATCCCATTTGTGATCCCTGATGGTTTGGCCGACGAAACCGTTTTCAGCCTTGACGAGGTCGGAGAGCACGCCGCGCCGCCGGACATAGTAGAGATATTCGGGGTCGATGTAGTCCGCCCCGTGAAAGTAGAACAAGTAGCCATCGTCAGGCACGAGCTGCTGCAGGCTTCTTCCGGCCTCTATGCTGGCGTAATTTCCGTTGTAGCTCAGCAGGCGCAGCGAATAGGCATAATACAGCGATACAAATATCGCGGCGACCGCCAAAGCGGTATATGCCCTCGGATATGACGCAACCGGCAGACCGCTCAGCGAGTACAGGTACAGCAACCCGATGCTCGTCAGCACGCAGTAGATCGGAAGAAAGGGCAGCGCGTAGTAATCGTGAATCACGATGACGTTAAAGAAGACGATCAAGGTGACGAACGTCCCGATGACGAGACCCAGCAGGGTCTGTTGCGGCTCGCCAGGCTTCTTTATGAACTGTCTGATCACGCGCCACAGCCCGATCAGCGCAATCGGCATGAAGAGCGGAAACAGGTATTCGAAGGTGAGGCGTTGGCCGATCAGATACCACTGCGCCGGATCGAGGCGCTGCGCCTCCGATCCCAAGAACCAGCTTAGCCTGAGTGACTCCGCGTAGTTTGTTTCCGTTGCCGCAAATACATGGCCATAGTTGAAATAAGTCCGTTCCAGCACAAACGCACCGACCGAGCCGGCGATCAGCACGCCGAAAAGCACCGCGTCAATTCGACGATATACGCGCCCGCGCTGGGTCCATATCAGATTCCAGGCGTAGGCGACGATGAAGACGACGTAGATCGATGATTTGATCAACGTGCAGACGAAGCCGAGGATCAGCGCGGCTCCGAAGTATTTCCACGAGCCCTCGCGTTCGTAACGCATCAGAAGGTAGAACGACAGGTAAGCCGCCAGCGTTGCCAGCGTGTCCGGATAGATGCCGATGATGTTTTGGATGGCGAGCGGCGACAGCGCGAACAAAGCTATCGCCAACAGCGATGCGCGCAGCCCAAGACCGACCCCCACCAGGATCTCAAAAAAGGTCAGCGAAATCCCGGCATAGACCGCCAGGTTGATCAGCCGGCCGGCCTTCACGCCGGTGATGTTGAGGACGTCGCTGATCTTGGCGGCGGCAAACTGATAGATCGGCGGGTCGTAGAAAACGACGCCGTAATCGTAAACCTGATCGTATCTCTCGAGGAAGCCGAGCTTCGGTCCGGGGTAGGGCTTGCTCTTCAGCGTGTCGATCTGGTTTGCGACCATCGCCTGCCGGAACGTATGGCTACCGCCGATTTCAGAGGAAAAGTAAACCAGCCGCAGACACAGCCCCAGCGCCACGATCAGATAGAGATATAGCCGCATCCGGCGTTCGAAAGAGACATCAACAGTACGGTTCATCGTGGCGTCCAGATCGAGCTAGCTATCCCACTCGGCGCGTCGATCCGATCGATGCGTTGATAAAAATTGACGGTTGCGAGGAGAAGTCGGGTTGTCCGTCAATATCTTATCTTGTAGAGCGGTGCCAGCATGGAACTTCGAAGGCGGCGCGGGGTTATGGGAACGATCTGTTGTTCGGCTGCGGAGATTTGGCAGTCGAAAAGCGCCGATCGGCTTTCGCCGTGCCAATGTGCAATGATTGGGCGATAGCCTGTGAGGCTCTTTCAAAATTCCAGGTATTATCCCTCGCTCCATCCGAAGCTCCGTGAGCTTACCAAGGGCCAATCCGGATTTGCCGATAGAATCCGGACGTTCTTGAATTTTCGCGAAGGGATGGCCCATGTCCTCCTGCCGGTCGATCGAGGGGACGAGTGGGCGTTCTTCACCAATGGCGACGACGCTGAAGTTCAGAAGGGATGGGCGCGCGAGCACGGCTTGAGTCCGCGCGCCTCGCTGGAAGACATCCTGAAAGCGCAGATCGAAGAGCACCGTGCCGACGTAGTCTATAACGTGGACGCGACCGGGTGGCGAAGCGATTTCGTCAAAAGTCTTCCGGGTTGCGTAAAGAAGGTGATTGCCTGGCACGCCGCGCCGTTCCGCAATCTTACGTTCACCGGCTATGATCTGGTGATTTGCAATTTTCCCTCTATTCTTGCGAAGCTAAACGATCTCGGGTGTCGCACCGCCTATTTCTTTCCGGCTTACGATCCCGAATTGGCGCCTCTGGCTGCTCGTCAGGATCGCCAAATCGATGTTTTGTTTGTTGGCGGCTACTCGCGCCATCATAAGCAGCGCGCAGCGGTGCTGGAAGCGGTCGCGAAACTGGGTCACGAGAACTGCCTCGTTTATCACCTCGATCGCTCGCGGCTGTGCCGACTGGCGGAATCCCCGTTCGGACGTCTGCTGCCGCTGGCAAAACACCGCAGGCCGCAGGTAATTAGAGCAATCTCAAGGCCGCCAATATTCGGAAGAGATTACTATCAGGTCCTTGCCGACGCCAAGATCGTGCTAAACGGTGCGATCGACATGGCGGGGACGGATCGGGGAAACATGCGTTGCTTCGAGGCGCTGGGGGCCGGCTCGCTGCTTCTGTCGGACGCGGGCAATTATCCGGAAGGCATGGCGGACGGCGAGACGATCGTGACCTACAACTCGCCGGGGCAGGCAGTGGCAAAGATCAGGACCCTCCTTGAGCATCCCCAGGAAAGGCTGGATATCGCCCGCGCGGGTCATGAGATGATTTCAACTCACTATTCAAAGGAGATGCAATGGCGGCGCTTTGAAGCGCTCGTTGCCTCGATCTAGAGAGTCGACCATGTCAGACACTTTCATTCCAATTTCGAAGCCGCACATCGGTTCGCGCGAGAGGACGCTCGTCCTCGACGCGCTCGATTCCGGTTGGGTGTCGTCGATCGGAAAATACATTGATGAGTTCGAAACAAACTTTGCCCGCTACTGCGGGACCAAATACGGGCTTGCCGTGAGCAACGGCACCACCGGCTTGCATCTCGCGTTAGCCGCGCTCGGATTGCAGCAAGGTGATGAGGTGATCATTCCCGATTTGACGTTCGTCGCGACGGCGAATGCGGTCGCCTACACCGGCGCGACGCCGGTCCCGGTCGATATCGATCCCGATACGCTTTGCCTGGATCCCGCGGCGGTAAGATCGCTCATCACCTCGCGAACAAGGGCGATCATCCCGGTGCACCTCTATGGGCACCCGGCGGACATGGATGCGTTGTCCGAGATTGCCGATGCTTTCGGGGTGCCCATCATCGAAGATGCAGCCGAGGCGCATGGGGCCGAAT
>JBATYU010000129.1:0-8347 GCA_049674245.1 Bradyrhizobium sp.
GATTTCGCCGGCATGCATATGGCCGTGAGGCCGCACAAGACGCTCGCCGTACGCGCGCCCGCCAAACGCTACTGATCATGCTCTAGCCCGAACACGGATAACAACAAGCCCATCTCTCGGTCGTACCGCCAGACTGGGGCTCAGTCATGCCCGGCTGAGCCCCTTTTTCTTTCGTCCATCGCTTCTCGCATTCGCGAAGCAATCAAGATTTCGCAAAAAAATTCCCACACATGATCGCGAGCAAAACGTGATGAGAAAAGATCCAACGCTCGCGAATATCGGCAGGCGAACTCAAGTCTCTCGATCGGAGGAAGCACGCACACACCTGACCGAGGTGCGATGTGCCAGGCGAAGTAGCTTCCTCCTGGGCGGGAGGTTCAAGTGAGATTACTCAAATGCGTACTTGTCGGCGGGGCACTCGTTGCGGCAAGCCAGGCCTTCGCGGAAGAGGATACGGCATCCGAAATCCGCTTACTCAAAGCCAAGTTGAAGCAACTCGAACAGCGCGTGGAGGTTCAGGGACAGCGAGAAAAGCGATTTGAAGCGCAAGCAAACGCTACCGGCCCGGCACCGCTTCCCTACAAGGCGGGGATGAGTGCCTGTCCGGACGGAAAGATCTGCTACAAGGGCGTCACCCTGACATTCGGCGGCTGGGTCGACCTTACCAACATCTATCGGACCCGCAATCTCGCGTCCGATACCGGGTCGATCTACAACTTCATTCCGTTTGCGCAGAGCAAGAACTTCTTCACGCCGGAATCGCGCTTCTCGGCGCGCCAGAGCCGCTTCTCGGCTCTCGCCGAGGGCAATGTCGGCTCGGATACGCATCTTGCGGGGTACGGCGAAATCGACTTCGAGGGCGCGGCGCAGACCGCCAATTCGGTTGCGACCAACTCGTTCAACCCGCGCATGCGTCAGATGTCGCTCGAGATCGATCGGTACGATCTCGGGTTTCATCTGCTCGCCGGCCAGACATGGTCGCTCAATGCCCCGAACAAGGTCGGTATCGATCCGCGCGGCGTTGACGCGCCCGGCGTGATCGATTTCGAATCCGTGCCCGGCTTCCTTGCCGCGCGCCAGCCCGGCATTCGCGTCTGGCAGGATATCGGGCCGGAGTTCAAGATCGCGGCGTCGGCCGAAAATCCCCAGACGTCGTTTTTCGGCGGCAACACCCCGACTGTCGGCACGCCTGCGGTCGGACCTCAGGGGGTGCTGAACCCGAACCTTCTGGTCAACCTGACCGGTCCCGGCGGCAGCTTCTTCAACAACGCCAACAATCTGAGCCTCAATCAGGTGCCGGACGTCACGGTGAAGGCGGCGTGGGACCCGCGGCTCGGGCCTTACCACTTGCACATCGAGGCGTGGGGACTCTATCGCCAGTTCTTCGATCGTTTCAATTTCGCCAACCACACCTTTGACACCGGCTCTTTCGGCGGCCATATCAATGCCGAGCTTATTCCGAAGACGCTGGAGCTCCAGGTCTACGGTGCCCACGGCGCGCTCGGCCGCTTTACCTCAGCTCCGTTCCCGGATGCGACGGTGGCGCAGGACGGCACCATCCTGCCGTTGACGATCACGTCCGCGATGGTGGGGTTGATCTGGCACACACTGCCGACGCTCGACCTCTACACCTACGCCGGGTTGGAAAAAACCGACGCGGCGTTCGCGAATGTCGGCACCGTGCCGTTCGGCTATGGCAACCCGCTCTACAACAACACCGGCTGCAACGTCGAGAATTCGCCGGCGGCGACCTGTAACGGCAATACCCGTGAAGTCCGGCAAATCACCGCCGGATTCTACGACACGATCTACCAGGGTACTTACGGCACGGTCAAAGCCGGGGTGCAGTATTCCTACAATCAGCGCCTCGCCTTCGTTGGTGTCGGCGGCGCGCCGAAGACGGACGACAGCATCGTCATGAGCCAGATCCGCTACTACCCATTCTGAGATGAAAGAATCCGATCATGCCGAACCCAAGAAGAATCCGGATGGACGACGTGTTGTTGATCAGCCGGGTCGCGCATGCCGTGGAACGGACCGGGCTTGCGATGTCGGGCGCGATGTGCGGCACGTTCGTTGCCGCACTGCAGACAAGCGCCAATGCTGAATTGTTCGATTCGGCTGGATTCATCGTGTCGATGGTTCTGCTGGGTGCGATCGCCTTCTATCTCGGGATCGATATCCCTCGGCTGCGCATGCGGCCGAGGGTGGATCTGGTCGAGCTCTTGAGTGCGACCGGTACCTTTCTCGCCGCCGTCGCGGCCCTGATCTCGGTCTATGCCTTCGTGTTCGACCAGATTCCGCAACGCGCCTGGGATTTCACCATCGTGTCCTGGTGGATGCTCGGCGTCGCCATGCAGATCGGCGCAGGGCTGATCGGCCGTTTGCGGCTGGCGAGAAAGGCGGTCGGGTAGCTCGGTATTTCGCACGCAACGCATCTTGCCGTCATTGCGAGGAGCCAACGCGTCGCGAATGCGCGCCCGATGACAGGCTCCGCGACGAAGCAATCCATTCTTCTTTGCGGCGAAATGGATTGCTTCGCTTTGCTCGCAATGACGATGGAGACGGCAGGCGCTCACTCCGCCTTCTTCCCCAGCTGCGCGTGCCGACGGCCAAAGTCGGGCGCGGCGGAATCCTGGCCGATCTCGACGATGCCGCGGCGGATGGCGCGGGTTCGGGTAAAGTGCGCAAACAGCGCCTCGCCGTCGCCGCGGCGGATCGCCCGCGTCAGCTTCGAGAGGTCCTCGTTGAAGGTGCCGAGCATCTCCAGCACCGCGTCCTTGTTGGCGAGGAAGACGTCGCGCCACATCGTCGGATCCGAGGCCGCGATGCGGGTGAAATCGCGAAAGCCGCCGGCGGAGAATTTCATCACCTCCGACGAGGTCACCTGGCCGAGCTCATCGGCGGTACCGACGATGGTGTAGGCGATCAGATGCGGCAGGTGGCTGGTGATCGCAAGCACCAGATCGTGATGGTCCGGCGTCATGATCTCGACCCTGGCGCCGAGCGCCGCCCAGAATGCGCGCAGTTTTTCGACCGCGTCGGGATCAGTTCCCTCGGGGGGCGTCAAAATGCACCAGCGGTTGATGAACAGCTCAGCAAAGCCGGAATCGGGGCCGGAATGCTCGGTGCCGGCGACCGGGTGCGCCGGCACGAAATGCGTAAGCGCCGGCAGATACGGGGCCATGTCCTTGACCACCGCACCTTTGACCGAGCCGACATCGGAGACGATCGCGCCCGGCTTGAGATGGGCTGCGATCTCCTGCGCGACCGGGCCGCAGGCGCCGACCGGAATGCAGAGGATGACGAGGTCGGCGTCCTTGACGGCTTCCGCATTGGTCTCGGCCACGGCATCGACAATGCCGAGTTCGGTGACCCGCGCGCGGGTCTGCGCCGATCGCTCGGTGGCAACGATCTCGCCCGCCAGTCCTTGCTCGCGGGCGGCGCGCGCGATCGAGCCGCCGATCAGGCCGAAGCCGATCAGCGCGAGCTTGTTGAATTGCGGCGCCGTGCTCATGTGCCCGCCATGAAGTCGCGCAAGCCCTCCACCACGAGGCGATTGGCTTCCTCGGTGCCGATGGTCATGCGCAGCGCGTGGGGCAGGCGGTAGTTGTGGAGCGCGCGCAGCACCAGGCCTCGTTTGGTGAGGAACGCGTCGGCCTCGGCCGAGGTCCTGTCCTTCTCGAGCGGGAAGTGGATCAGGACGAAATTCGCCACGCTCGGCGTTACCTTGAGCCCGAGCTTGCCGATCTCTTCCGTGAGCCAGTTGCGCCATTTTTCGGTGTGCGCCCTCGACATCTCTTGATGCGCGGTGTCCTCGAGCGCCGCGACCGCCGCGAGCATCGCAGGCGTCGAGACATTGAAGGGACCGCGAATGCGATTGACCGCGTCGACGATGTGCGCCGGACCGAACATCCAGCCGACCCGCAGCGCGGCAAGCCCGTGGATTTTTGAGAAGGTGTGGGTCATCACGGTGTTGTCCGTGGTCGCCACCAGTTCGATACCGCGTTCGTAGTCGTTGCGCGACACATAGTCGGAATAGGCGGCGTCGAGCACCAAGAGCACCTGCGGCGGCAGGCCGGCGCGCAGCCGCTTGACCTCGTCGAACGGCAGATAGGTCCCGGTCGGGTTGTTCGGATTGGCGAGCCATACGAGCTTGGTGCGAGGGCTGACCGATTTGAGGATCGCGTCGACATCGGCGGTGAAATCGATCTCGGGCGCTACCACGTTGTTGGCGCCGTTCGCTCTTGTCGCGATCGGGTAGACCAGAAAGCCGTGGGTGGTGGAGATCGCCTCGTCGCCCTGGCCGAGATAGGCGTGCGCCAAAAGGTTGAGGATTTCGTCGGAACCGGCGCCGCAAATGATGCGGTCGGGATCGAGCCCGAAGGCGCGGCCGATCGCCTCGCGCAGCACGCGCGACGTGCCTTCCGGATAGTCGTGAAGATGTGCCGCCGCCGCTTGATAGGCCGCGAGCGCTCTGGGCGACGGCCCGAACGGCGTCTCGTTGGCCGACAGCTTGAATACCTTGCGGCCCGGCGCCGGCACCGGGCTCTTGCCCGGCGTATAGGGCGCAATATCGAGAATGCCGGGATTCGGCATGGGACGGGACATCTTCAACTCCGGAAATGTCGGGGGCGGCTTTTTAGGGCTTGGCCGTCCCATTCGGGGGCACCGTATAGCGCGTTGCATGGCTGCCGACGAGAGCCGATGAACGCACCGACGCGCCGGCCTCGATCAGCGCCAGCTTGATCTTTTCCAGCCGGTTGGCGCCGGCGATCGATACCAAAAGCGCCGCGCCATCGAAAGCGGTATCCGGCACGGCGACGATTTCGGCCAGCGGCGACAGCGCGCGCGCGATCTCGGCATTCCAGCCGGACACGCGCATGCTCCACATCTCGACCTCGGTCACCATCGCATTGTCGGCGACGCGCGACACCACGAATACCGGCAACGCCGCCGGATGGTCGGCGCGCTCGACGAACGGCAGCCGCGCGATGATCTTTGGCGCGCCATCGGCCTCCAGCGTGATCCACCAGGGGGCGCGGCTCGCGGTCGCCGAGACCAGGGCGAGATCGCCCTTCGACTTTGCCACCGCCTCGACCGCAGCAGGCGCGCTGAAATGCGAGACATAGGGAACGGTGAAGCCGAAATGAAACCGCGCCGAATCCCGCATCGCGGATTCGCCCGCCGAGACGTCGGCATGCACCGCGAACGGCGCCTGGACATAGGTGAAGGTCGAGATGATGACGCGCCAGATGCTTTCGACGGTGTCGAGCGGCAGGATGCCGCGATGGCGCTCGACCAGGCGCCGCATCATGTCGGCTTCGCGCGCCGGGCGAAACGCCGACCCCACTTCCTGGGTCTCTTTGACCTGGATCAGGCGATCGATGATGTCGCCGCGCGCCATCAAGAGGCGGTGCACCTCTTCGTCGATGGTGTCGATCTCCTTGCGCAGCTCTTGCAGCGACGGCGGAGCGGGGGGTGGGGGCGGTTTCGACATCTTCAAGGCCTTCAATGCCCAATCGGCCTGGTCCGACCGGCAGATGAGGGCACTGATTAGGTAAGACCGGCGCTGAAAGCAAAGAGAAACATCGAAAATCCTGAACCCGTCGCCGCACTGCGCCATGCGGTTAACCAAGCCCTCGCCTTGACGGAGACCCCGCCGGAGACTAGCTTTAGTCCGTTCCGTGGTCATTTGAGCCGGCCGGCTTGCAGCCACGTTAAACAACTCGCTAAACAGGCCGGGGACAGAAGTGATCCCGGTCGAACCTTTGTTCAGGCCGGGTTTTTCATGGCCTGATTTCTGTTCGAAAATCCTCCCTTTTGAGGGGAGGGGAGGCCGGTGCTTTAGATGACAGAACTAAGGTCAATAGTAAGCTCTGCGATCCACAGCGACGAACGCGCGCAAGAGGCGGACCATCCGACGTCGCCGGTCGCGAAGTTCGGCATGGATCAGCCGTTGAGGCTCGATTGCGGCATCGATCTTTCGCCGTTCCAGGTCGCCTACCAGACTTACGGCGAGCTCAACGCCGACCGCTCCAACGCCATTCTGGTCTGCCACGCGCTGACCGGCGATCAGCACGTCGCCAATGTGCACCCGGTCACCGGCAAGCCCGGCTGGTGGGAGACCATGGTCGGGCCCGGCCGCCCGATTGACACCGACGCTTACTTCATCATCTGCGCCAATGTCATCGGCGGCTGCATGGGTTCGACCGGCCCGGCCTCGACCAACCCCGCCACGGGCAAAGTGTGGGGCCTGGATTTTCCGGTCATCACGATACCGGACATGGTGCGGGCGCAGGCCATGCTGCTGGACCGTTTGGGCATCGAGACGCTCTTGTGCGTTACCGGCGGCTCGATGGGCGGCATGCAGGCGCTGCAATGGACCGCGGCCTACCCCAACCGCGTGTTTTCGGCGCTCGCGATCGCCTGCAGCACGCGCCATTCGGCGCAGAACATCGCGTTTCACGAGCTTGGCCGGCAGGCGGTGATGGCCGATCCGGACTGGCACAGTGGGCGCTATTTCGAACAGGGTACGCTTCCGCACCGCGGCCTCGGCGTCGCGCGGATGGCGGGGCATATCACCTATCTCTCCGATGCCGCGCTGCACCGCAAGTTTGGGCGGCGGATGCAGGATCGCGATCTGCCGACGTTTTCGTTCGATGCGGATTTTCAGGTCGAAAGCTATCTGCGCTACCAGGGCTCGTCCTTTGTCGAGCGCTTCGACGCCAACAGCTATCTCTATCTGACGCGGGCGATGGATTATTTCGATATCGCCGCCGATCACAACGGCGTGCTGGCGCGGGCGTTTCGCGGCATCAAGACGCGGTTTTGCGTGGTGTCGTTCACCAGCGACTGGCTGTTTCCAACCTCGGAATCGCGGGCGCTGGTGCATGCCCTGAACGCCTCGGGCGCGCGGGTGTCGTTCGCCGAGATCGAGACCGATCGCGGGCATGACGCGTTCCTGCTGGATGTGCCCGAGTTCTTCGATATTTCGCGGGCGTTCCTGCAATCGGCGGGGACCGCGCGCGGCCTGAGCAAAAACTCGGGGACGCCGGCATGACCACGCAGGAACAAACGCTGCCGCTTCCCGGCATAACGCCGCACCGCACCGAGAATTATCGCAGCGATCATCTGCTGGTCGCCGAGATGGTCGAGCGCGGCTCAAAAGTGCTCGACGTCGGCTGCGGCGACGGCGATCTGTTGCAACTGCTCGAGAGCCGCGGCATCGACGGCCGCGGTATCGAGCTGTCGCGCGAGGGCGTCAATCGCTGCGTCGCCAAGGGGCTCGCGGTGGTGCAGGGCGACGCCGATACCGACCTCGTCAACTATCCCGACGACGCCTTCGATTATGTGATCCTGTCGCAGACGCTGCAGGCGACACGGCAGCCGCGCGTGGTGCTGGAGAATCTGCTGCGGATCGGGCAGCGCGCCATCGTCTCGTTTCCGAATTTCGGCTATTGGAAGATGCGGCTGCAACTGTTGATCGGCGGCCACATGCCGCGCACCGAAAACCTCCCGGCCACCTGGTACGATACCGCCAACATCCATTTCTGCACCATCAAGGATTTCGTGCAGCTTTGCGATGAGATCAACGTCAAGATGGAGCGCGCGGTGGCGCTCGATCTCTATGGAAGGCCGCTGCGGCTCAATCTGCCGTGGTGGTTCTGGAACATGTTCGGCGAGCAGGGCGTGTTTTTGCTGACCCGGGCGGAGAAGGGGAAGTAGGCGAAAATGTTTACGCCGTCATGCCCGGGCTTGTCCCGGGCATCCACGTCCTTCTTCGGCTGCGGAGATTAAGACGTGGATGGCCGGGACAAGCCCGGCCATGACGAAGTTTCATCCTATGCGGCCACCACCGACCTCGGGTCGCGCGCGCTCCAGCGGCCGGCTTCGACCAGCGCGATGAAGCGCTCGACCATTTCGTTGAACAGCCCCGGCTCTTCCAGGTTGAGCACGTGGCCGGCCTTCGGGAACATCGCAAGCCCTGACGCTGGCAGATGCTGTTTCAGGAACAGGCTCGGCCCGATGCAATTCTCGTCCTCATCGCCGCAGATGATCAAGGCCGGCGTCGGCACTTTCCTGATTGTCTCGGTCAGGGTGTAGATCGAGGGCCGGCCGCCCTGAAAGCTGCGCATGGTGTTGGCCGAACCCTTGGAATCGTGCCGCGCCAGCGCGGCATAAAAATCTGCGTGTCCGCGCGGATCCTTCAGCATGAATGAAATGCGGCTCGGCGCCTCGCGCGTCACCTTTGCGACCTCGCCAGCGCCGATCATCTCGAACTGGTCGGCATTGGCCTGGCACTGCTTGCGGAAGGCTTCGAGATTATTCAGCTCCGAGCCCGAGC
>JBATYU010000130.1:0-4598 GCA_049674245.1 Bradyrhizobium sp.
CAATGCGATCGAGCATGCGGCGCTCGACACCCGCCTGCGGGGAGGGAATCCATGGCAGTTCGTCGGTTGCTACCACCACACGCTGGGACAAGTCGGCGTTGACGCGCTCATTCGACATATCACGGTCTCCTTGCTTTGTTTGAGCATGATCTCCGCGCAAACGCGTTCCGCGTTTGTCGCGAGGGAAAACCGGTTCCCACCGCGCTATCCAAGTGCGGGGGCAGGCTTTATTCCGGATCATACTCTAGAAACGCTCGGCGAAGGGGCGCAGGTCCATCTCGTGGGTCCACGCCGAGGGCTTTTGCCCGGCAAGGTCGAGATAGGCTTGTGCGATCGATTTCGCATCCATCCGGCCGGATGGCGACGGTCCAAACCGGCGATCAGTCTGAGGCCCGTCGATCAATCCGTCGAGGACGACGTGCGCGACATGAATGCCTCTTGGACCATACTCGCGCGCCAACGATTGCGCGAGGCCGCGCAACGCGAACTTTGCCGAGGCGAATGCCGAGAAATTTGCGCCGCCCCGCAAGCCTGCCGTGGCGCCGGTGAGAATGATGGTTCCATCGTTGCGCGCCGCCATATGCGCGATCACGGCTTGCACCGATACCATCGCGCCGAGACAAGCCACGCGCCACGCCTGCTCGAACTCACCAGCCGCGGTCTCCACGAATGGCCTGATCGTCAGCACATGGGCGTTGTGGACCAAAACGTCGATACGGTCGGCATATGGCTCGATCGCCGCGATCAATTGCGGCGGCTGGGCAATGTCGCAAGCAAGATGGGTGTAGCTGCCGCCGCCCTGTTCGACCAGTCGCTTCAGATGCCCTGACGAGCGCTCGGTCCGCGACAGACCGAGAACATCGTGGCCCGCGCGGGCGAAGGTTTCGGCGATGCTGGCACCGAGACCTTCGGCGGCTCCGGTCAGGAGCAAAGTGCGCCGGCGTGATCCGCCCACCGCGTTCAAATCCAGCGCAGGATGCTGGCGATGATCGCGATCTGGGCGAGCCAGCCGGCGGTGAATGTGAGCGTGCGCGCGGCGGGAATTCCGGCGGAATAGACCACGTAGTGCGCGAGGCGGGCGAAGAAATACACCACGACCGCGGCCTTGGTCGCGCCGTTCGAGATGCCCAGTAGGTGGGCGATCAGAACGATCGGCGCGAAGATCGCGAGATTCTCGATCGCATTGTAATGGGCCCTGATGGCGCGCTGGGCCCAGGTCGAATGCCCGCTGCTTTCCGGGGCCGCGCCTGCGAGCGTTCCCCCCAAGCCGCTGACGACCATGCGGTCGAGAACGTACGGCACCCAGAACAGCGCGGTCATGAGTGCGGTCAGCGTCAGCCAATAAAGTTCGGTCGTCACGGCCTGCTCCTGGTTGGAAATCGACGGGGCATTTATCTACCTATTAGTAGGTAGAGTCAATGGCCGGGTTCGATTTTCCGTTCTGGGAACGTGGGGGGTCAGATCATTCGGATCGTGGAGGAAGTCAGTGCCCGGTCGAACCAAAGCCGCCGCTGCCGCGGCCGGTCGTGGACAGCGCCGCGGCGACGACGAGTTCCACGCGGACCACCGGCGCGATCACCATTTGCGCGATCCGCTCGCCGCGGCGGATCGTAAATGGCGCCTCGCCGTGATTGATCAGGATCACGCTGATCTCGCCGCGATAATCCGCATCGACCGTGCCCGGCGAATTGAGCACAGTGACGCCGTGTCTGGCCGCGAGGCCCGAGCGCGGCCGCACCTGGGCTTCAGAGCCCGACGGCAGCGCAATTGTCAGCCCAGTCGGCACCAGCGCGTGTTTTCCAGGCGCCAGAACCAATGGTGAATTTTCCGGAACCGCCGCCAAAAGATCGAGCCCGGCTGCATCTGCGCTCTGATAGGCCGGCAACGGAAGGCCCTCGGCATGCGGCAATTGGCGGATCTCGACCTTGACCGTGGCGCTCACGAGGCCGTCTCCATTGCCTTGGCGATGTGCGCGATCAGTTCGGCTGCGACCTGCTCCTTGGTCATCACCGGCCAGGGGTCGACCGTGATTTCGGCGCCATTGCGCGTCAACAGGTGCACCGTGTTGCGATCGCCGCCCATCACGCCGGTCGCGGGCGAGACGTCATTGGCAAGGATCCAGTCGCAGCCCTTGCGTGCTAATTTGGCTTTGGCGTTCTCGATCAGGTTTTCGGTCTCCGCGGCAAACCCGATCACGAGGGGTGGCCGCCTGTCCGGCAGCTTCGAAATGGTGGCGAGGATGTCGGGGTTTTCCACGAGCTCCAGTTGCGGCAAGCCGCCAGAAGTCTTCTTCAGTTTCTGCTCGCCCTCATGGGCCACGCGCCAATCAGCGACCGCAGCCGCGAAGATCGCGATATCCGCGGGGAGTGCTGCTTCCACCCGCCGCAACATCTGACGCGCGGATTCCACATGCGTGACCGCCACGCCGGCGGGATCGGCGAGATCGACCGGTCCCGAAATCAGCAGCACATCCGCACCTGCCGCCTGCGCCGCCTCCGCAATGGCAAACCCCTGCTTGCCGGAAGAGCGGTTGGCGATGTAGCGCACCGGATCGATCGCCTCGTGGGTGGGACCCGCGGTGATCAGCACGCGCTTGCCCTTGAGCGGACGCGGCCGCGGCGGACGCAGCAGATGTTCGGCGGCCGCGGCGATTTCGGTCGGCTCTGCCATCCGCCCGATGCCGGCTTCGCCCGCTTCCGCCATCTCGCCGGCATTGGGTCCGACGGTAGCAACGCCGTCGCGCCTCAGCTGCATGACGTTGCGGCGGGTCGCGGCATTGTTCCACATCAAGGGGTTCATCGCCGGCGCCAGCAGGATCGGCCTGTTGGCGGCGAGCAGGACAGCACTGGCGAGGTCGTCGGCGTGGCCTTGCGCCATCTTCGCCATCAGATCGGCGGTTGCCGGCGCTACCACGATCAGATCGGCCTCGCGCGCCAGCCGGATATGGCCGGCATCGAATTCACTCTCGGGGTCGAACAGGTCGGTATAGACGCGATCGTGCGACAGCGCGCTTGCCGCGAGCGGTGTGACGAATTGCTGCGCGGCCTTGGTCAGCACGCAGCGCACATGGATGTGGCGCTCCTTGAGCCGCCGGATCAGATCCAGGGCCTTGTACGCGGCGATACCGCCGCCGATGATCAGGGTGACGCGCGGCAGGCCGTGGGCGTGAGAAGCTTGCAACGAACCGGCGGGGACCGGCGGAGCGGAAGGCGCTTGGCGGCCTTGGCCCTGATGTTGCGCAGCATCGCGCAGGATCACCCGTACCTCGTCCTCGACCGACCGGCCATTACGCGCGGCGCGCAGCCGCAATTCGTCGCGGATGGCATCGTCGAGTTTTCGGATCGTCAGGTTGGCCATCGGCGTTCTCTCGGCCAGATGACAGCAACGCTAGCACAAATTTGCATGCATTGCAATCACAATTGCCGAATTGCAACCAAGATCGCAATGAATGTCCCGGCGATGATCCACAGCGCCAGCGTGCGCCAGCGGCTCCTGCGTCCTTCCGTGCGCCCCATCGCGGCAATGGTCTCCGGCGACAGCGTTAGCCCTTCCCGCGTCATGATCTCCAGTTGCTCAATCACCGCGACCGATCGCTCGGCAATCGCCGGCAGGCCTGCGAGCACACGGGCGAGATCGCTGGCGCCGGACATCGCGCCCTGGATGCGACCCACGGGTCCGAGATTGCGCTCGATCCATTCGCGCACCACGGGATCGGCGGTCTTCCAGATGTCGAGTTTCGGATCGAAGACGCGCGCAACACCTTCGACCACGACCATAGTCTTCTGCAGCAAAATCAGTTCGGGCCGCGTTCGCATGTCGAACAGTCCGGTGACCTCGAGCAGCAAGGTCAAGAGCTTCGCCATCGAGATTTCTGCGGCGGTGCGGTTATGGATAGGCTCGCCGATGGCGCGGATCGCTTGCGCAAAATTCTCGACCGAATGATGCGACGGCACGTAGCCGGCCTCGAAATGCACCTCGGCGACGCGGCGATAGTCGCGGGTGATGAAGCCCAACAGGATCTCGGCGAGGAAGCGGCGCTCCTTCATGCCGAGCCTGCCCATGATGCCGAAATCGACCGCGACCAGCCGCCCCTCGTCGTCGAGGAACAGATTGCCGGGATGCATGTCGGCGTGGAAGAAGCCGTCGCGCAGCGCGTGGCGGAGAAAACTCTGGATCACCTTGCGACCGAGGTCGGGCAGATCGACCGCTGCCTGCTCCAGCCGGGCATGATCGGAGAGCGCGATGCCGTCGATCCATTCCATCGTCAGCACGTTGTGGGTGGTGCGGTCCCAGTCGACCGTGGGAATCCGGAAATCCGGGTCGTCGCGGGTATTCTCGGCCATCTCGGAAAGCGCGGCCGCCTCCAGCCGCAAATCCATTTCCATCGCGACCGTGCGCGACATGGTATTGATGACTTCAACCAGCCGCAGCCGGCGTGCTTCCGCGGAGTAGGCTTCCGCCCTGTGCGCGACAAAGAAGAAGTCCGAAAGGTCGCGGCGGAAACGCGAGGCGACGTTGGGCCGCAGCACCTTTACCGCGACCGGGCGGCGCGTGCCGTCGCGCTCGACCTCGCCGCGATGCACCTGCGCGATCGAGGC
>JBATYU010000131.1:0-6585 GCA_049674245.1 Bradyrhizobium sp.
GGCAGGCTGGCGAGATAGTATTTCTTTTCTCCCGACATCCTGTGTTCGCCGATCAGCCACGCCTCGTCCCCGGGGAGATGTTGCTGACCCTTGTCCCTGATCCGCTGCGGTGGTCCGTCGGCGACCCAGGCCGTGTGGAAACGTTTTTCATACCCCAATAACTGCAAGCAGCCGGGCGCGATGGACCTCGAGGCGATCGGCTGAACCTATTTTTGCTGTTCGGCGTTCAAGCCGCTCATGGCATGTCGATGCAAACAATCGGCTGCGGTCCCGATCAGGTTGCTCAGAACCTCGTTGCATCCTTCCGCAGCAAACAAGGCGATCCGCGCATCGACTTCGACGCCCTCGGCGAGCTCCGGCGCCTTCAGTAACTGACCCAAGAGAAGAAACATCCGCTCGCGGAGGCCACCCATCCGTCAAGACGCCGGCCCACGCGGATAGCTCAGAACGAACCCACCAGGGAGCCGAGCGCAATGACGGCCGCAAGCGCTACAAGGGCCCCGATGATGCCGACCACCACAATGTCGCGATAGCTATCCCGGTGCGTCGATCCGCAGACGGCAAGCAAAGTGACCACCGCGCCATTGTGCGGCAGGCTATCGAGTGTGCCCGAACCGATCACCGCTACACGGTGGAGCAGCTCGGGATTGAGGCCTATCTCAGCCGCGCGCGTCATGTATGTCGCCCCGAGTGCGTCGAGCGCAATGGTCAGTCCACCCGATGCCGAACCGGTAAGTGCTGCCAGCACGTTTGTGGCGACTGCCAGCGACACCAACGGGCCGCCACCGATGCCGAGCACGGCATCGCGCACTACCGCGAAAGCAGGCATCGCCGCCACCACAGCGCCGAAGCCGACCAGGCTCGCGACGCTCATCGCCGGTAGTACCGCGGCATTGGCGCCGGCATCCATGGTGGCGCGCAGGGCCGGCATTCGGCGAAAATTGACCGCGATCACGGTGACGATCGCGCAGGCAAGCGCGGTGATCACAGCCCACACGCCGCCGACAGCTGCGAGTGACGACTCGCCCCAGCGACCTTCAGCGAGAAAGCGCGTGTCGAGTGCCGGCAGGATGAACAACGACATCGCGAGATTGACCATTATCACCACGATGAGGGGCAGCGCGGCGAGCATGGTCGGAGGTGGCGTGTCGGTCGTCTCGCCGTGCATGATTTCTGCGGGATCGAACTCGTGCGCGGTGGCGGCGCGTCCACGCAGGTTTTCGTCGGTGGCGAGACGGCCGGACGGCATGGGCGCCCCTTCGCCAAAGCTTTCGCCGTTCTTCCTTGCAATGGCCCCTTCGCGATTGAGCCACCACAGGCCGAAACCGAGCATAATCAGCGACGCCAGAATGCCGAGGCCGGGCGCAGCAAATGGCGTAGTGCCGAAAAACGGCATCGGAATTGCGTTCTGGATCGACGGCGTGCCGGGCAGCGCCGACATGGTGAAGGTCGAGGTGCCGAGGACGATCGCGGCTGGCATCAGACGCCGTGGGATGCCGGCCACACGAAACAACTCCTGTGCCATCGGCGCCAGCACGAAGAAGGCGACGAACAAGCTAACGCCGCCATACGTGACCAGCGCGCCGGCGAGCACCACCGCCAGCATGGCCCGCTGCGGGCCGAGCCGCTGCATCATGAAGTTCGCGATCGCGGCGACCGAGCCGCTGTCCTCCATCAACTTCCCGAACAGCGCACCAAGCAGAAACACTGGAAAGAACTGCGCCAGGAAGCCCGCCGCGCTGGCCATGAAGGTTTGGGTCCAGTGGGCGAGCAGTGGCTCGCGGGAGAACAGCGCCGCGATCAAAGCGGCAAGCGGCGCCAGCATCAGCACGCTCCAGCCCCTGAAGGCGAACGAGATCAGCAGGCCGAGCCCGATCAGGATGCCGAGAAGCCCCAACACAGTCATCACCTCAGCATTCCGCGAGCAGCACGTCGAGATCGGTCGTGGAGTGCTTTCCGATATCCTCGCCGTGGGCTGTGACGAATGCGTCGGCGCTCCTGCGCCCCTCATCCTTCAGCAATGAAACGAACTCCCACTCGGCGTTGAGCTTCGACGACGCGCCGAAATCCGCGAGCGTGTCGGTCATGATCCGGTGCATGCGCATTCCGGCCCAGCGAGCGCCCTCGCCGTGTCCGGGGTCCGCCACCTGGCGCAGCAGCGCGATCATGCGCAACTCCTTCATCAGTGGCGAATTGAAGGAGATTTCGTTGAGCCGGTTGAGGATCTCGTTTGCCGTGCGCGGCCGGTCCAGCCGTTCGCGCGGATTGATCTGCACCAGGATGGTGTCGTGCGCATCGCTTTCGCGCACCAGCGGCGTCAGCGTCGGATTGCCGGCGTAGCCGCCATCCCAATAGGGCTCACCGTCGATCTCGATCGCCTGGAACATGGTCGGCAGACAAGCCGAGGCAAGCAGAACATCGGCCGTGATCTCGGCGTTGCGGAAGATGCGGCCGCGGCCAGTACGCACATTGGTCGCGGTGATAAACAGCCTGATGGGTGCACGGGCGAGTCGGCCGAAATCGATGCTGTCGGCGAGGATCGCGCGCAGGGGGTTGAGGCCGAGCGGATTGAGATCATAGGGCGAAAGCACGCGAGCCATCAGGTCCATGGCGACATAGGCGGGCGACGTGTCGAGTGTCCAGCGGCCCATCAGTCGGTCGAGCGGTGAGCGCTGCAGCGGACTCAATGCCGCAGCGTGCGAGACCCGCCGCCAATAGGCCTCGAGCGACGCCCGCGCGCCTTCGGCTCCGCCTTGCATCCATCCGTCCGCCACCAGGGCTGCGTTCATCGCGCCCGCCGACGTGCCGGAGATCGCCTCGATCCGCAGCCACGGCTCCTCGATCAGCCGATCGAGCACGCCCCAGGTGAACGCGCCGTGGGAGCCGCCGCCCTGCAAAGCAAGGTCGACCAGAACTGGTTCGCGCGATGTTTCGTCCATCGTCACACGCTTCTGTCGGAGATGAAACGACACTCAATTCAGGACAAGCTTCGTCTCGAGCGGCGCATGGGTGCCTCCCAACCGTTGATCAGGATACTGCGCCGCGTGCAGTCCGCCGACTACACCTCAGCGACTACGGCGCAAGCCGAAGCCAAGTCCGATCCAGGCCGCGCCCGCCATGATGAGATCGATGCCAAGGAACAGGCCGAGGATATAGAGGCTCGAGACCGGCCAGTGGGCCAAAATGAGCAAGCCGAGCAGCAGCGTGATCACACTTGACAGCAGCACCCAGATCCAGGGCGTTTCTCGTTTCATGCTGAAGGCAAGGATGATCCGCATGATGCCCGAGGCCACCAGCGATGCGCCGAGAATGAGGGTTAGCAGCGCTGCGGCGAGCAGAGGATTCTCGAACGTGACGAAGCCGGCGATGATGTAGAGCACACCGAGCAGGACCCATAGCAGGAATTTGCCCCAGCTCTTGATTTGGAACGCGCTAAATACTTCGGCGACGCCGGCGATGATCATCATCACGCCGACGACGAGCACGCTCGCAACCGTGGCCATTGCAACGCTGCCGAGCGCGATAAACCCGGCGAGCAGATAGACGACGCCGAGTGCGATGATCCAGCCCGACTTGGCGCGAAGCGGCGCCGTATCCGAACCGGCTTGAAGATTTCTGAGGGCATCTAAAGCATTGGTCATGACGGTCCTCCGATGCGGAAACCTATCTGACGTTCGCCTTCAGGAGGCGAGAACACGAAACATATCGAACAAGTCGTGCCGGCTGCAATCTCTATTTCTTGCCGTTTTGATTTTTTTGTTTTCGATATGGGCTCGCACTTGCTGACAATTTTAGGGAGCGGCCGGAACCGGAATAGTCGTGTTTCGTGGCGCATCCGTTCTTCCCTTCACGGCTTTGTCAACGAATGAATGCAACCGCCTCTGGCCCCCGGGGCTAGGGTGAGGCATCGGCACGAGTGCCCGCATCCACCGTTCGCGACGGGTTGCGGATAGCGACAGTAATGGTGTGACGGGTCTCGTGCTTTTCCAAGAGGAGCGTGCACGATGAACTCAAGAGATCTCCTGAGTTGCTCATTCGCCCTGACGATGATCCAAAACATGCGGCGCATGTTCCTTCCGCCGGTGCTGTCGGCGGTGCTCTTAATCGGACTCTGCCAGCAAGGTCTGGCGCAGTACGAAGCGCTGGAACTGGGGCCCGAGGAGGCCGCCGCCCCCACGTTGCCCACCGGTGGAGCGACGCTTTTTCAGAACGTCCGTATTTTTGATGGCAAGAACGCTGCGCTGTCGGCGCCGACGATTGTGCTCGTGAAGGGTAACATCATCGAGCAAATATCGGCGAACCCAGCTGCTGCGACGGCGGGCGCCGACGTCCGCGTGATCAACGCCAACGGGCGCGTGCTGATGCCAGGCCTGATCGACGCCCATTGGCATATGTTCATGGCGGCGGCGTCTCCTGCGATCGTTATGACCGCCGATCCCGGCTACCTCAACCTGTTGGCCGCGCGACAGGCCGAAGCAACGTTGATGAGGGGTTTCACCACCATACGTGATATGGGTGGTCCGGTGTTTGGATTGAAGCGCGCCATCGACGAGGGCGTCACCGTTGGTCCGCGCATCTATCCCTCGGGCGCCATGATCTCGCAAACCTCGGGTCATGGAGACTTTCGGGCTCGCTACGAAGTTCCGCGGGCGCTGGGCGGGCCGTTGAGCCAGTCCGAGATCACGGGCGTCGCAGCCATCGCTGACAGCCCCGATGAAGTACGGCTGCGGGCCCGCGAGCAACTGAGACAGGGGGCCAGTCAGATCAAACTGATGGCAGGCGGTGGTGTTAGTTCTCAGCACAATCCGATCGAGTCGACCCAGTTCACGGAAGCGGAGCTTCACGCCGCGGTCGAGGCGGCCGAAAATTGGGGCACCTACGTGGCCGTGCACGCGTATACGCCGGCCGCGATCCGGCAAGCGATCGCTGCTGGCGTCAAGTGCATCGAGCACGGTCAGCTGATCGACGAGCCCACGGCCAAATTGCTGGCGGACAAGGGCATCTGGTGGAGCCTGCAGCCCTTGACCTACGATGCTGCCGTCTTTGCGCGGATGAGCCCTGTGTCGCAGAAGAAGGCGCTGGAAGTGTTCGCCGGGACAGAGAACGCATACAAGCTTGCAAAGAAGTACAGGATCAAGACGGCCTGGGGTGCGGATATTTTGGGCGACGCGGGAGCCGCCAGCCGACAGGGTCAATATCTCGCGATGATGGCGCGCTGGTACACGCCTGCCGAAGCACTCAAGATGGCCACCGCTGACAATGGCGAGTTGATGGCCCTGTCGGGCTTCATCAATCCCTATCCCGGGAAGCTCGGCGTCGTGGAAGTCGGCGCACTTGCGGATTTGCTGCTCGTTGACGGCAATCCTCTGGATAACATCAACCTCGTCGCAAATCCCGACAAGAGTTTTGTCGTCATCATGAAGGATGGCAGAATCTACAAGAACACACTGAGCAAGTGAGGTCGCAACAGGAAGCGAGTCGGAGGAGCCGATGATTTCACTTCGCGGGTTCCTGTCCAGGTCCTTCGGGTGGCTGATCGCGACGGTCTGGTTTCTCTGTCGGGCCGCGCTCGTCGCGTGGGCCACCCTTGCCATCTATTATTCGAATCTGCCTTCAGCAGGGTTGCGTTTGGGGTTGGCTGGCGCCTTTGCGGCGTTCGCGCTCTGGGCTCTCTGGCTTTCGCGTCAACGGCGCATGTCCGTGATCGTGATCGCGCTGTTTCTCGGCGTGGCCGCCTGGTGGATCAGCATCAGTCCCTCGCACGATCGTCCCTGGCGGCCGGAAGTCGCGGTGATGCCGCGCGCATTCATCGACGGCGACCGTGTGCGCCTCGCCGGTGTTCGCAACTTCGACTATAGCACCCGGGATGATTTCACGGTGCGTTACGAGGAGCGCGAGGTGCTGCTGTCGCATTTGACGGCCCTCGATTTCTACGTGTCCTACTTTATGCCGGGTCCGGTCGGACATACGTTCCTGAGCTTCATCTTCGACAACGCCCCGCCGCTGAGTATTTCCATCGAAACGCGGCCGGAGGTCGGAGAAAGTTTTGCTCCGATCGCTTCCATCTTCAAGCAATTCGAGTTGATCTATGTAGTGGGTGACGAACGCGACCTTGTAGGCCTGCGCACCAACTACCGGCACGAGGCGGTATACCTCTATCGTCTCAATACCTCACCGGACGATGCCCGCCGGCTGCTCATGGTTTACCTGACGCGGATCAATGAACTCGCCGATCGGCCGGAGTTCTATCACCTCTTGACCAACAGCTGCACCATCAACATCGTGCGATACGCAAACGCCGCCGGCCGGGTCGGCCGTCTCGACGTCCGGCATCTGCTCAACGGCCTGGTCGATGGCTACCTCTATTATTCGGGCCGGATCGATACAACGCTGCCGTTTGAGGAACTGCGTCGCCGTTCGCTGATTAACGGGGCCGCGCAGGCGGCCGATAGCGCGCCGGATTTCTCGAAGCGCATTCGGGCATCCCTGCCGACGATGCCTCACTGATGCTTTCGACCGCTGTTCTCGTCGACGGCCTTAGTGCTGGGCTATCCAGGCTCCTTTCCGCCGGAGAGATCGGCCTCA
>JBATYU010000132.1:0-5779 GCA_049674245.1 Bradyrhizobium sp.
GCTTAGTTCTTCCGGAGGGATATCATGTCGACGGGAGAAAGCGCTTATTTCCTGGGGTCTCGTTTCGATACTGGATCGATAGAAGAAGTTGCTTGCAATATTTTCGCTGAGACGCACGGACGGTTCAAATATGTCGTGACACCGAACGTGCACCACATAGTAAGATTACTCGATGATCCTGCTACCATGCAGCCGCTCTACGAGCAGGCGTGGCGCGTGTTTTGCGATAGCCGCGTGCTGAGCCGCCTGGCTTGGTTCAGCGGTCATAGGCTTCCCGTCATTACAGGTAGTGATCTGACAGCCCATCTCATTGCACGTGCAGCGGAGCAACGTCTCACGATAGCAGTCATTGGTCCGACGGCCGCGGCTTGCGCCGCGCTGGGAGACAGATACCCCGGCCTCAATATTGTGGTTCACACGCCCCCTATGGGGTTTATCAAATCGGAGCCTGAGGTCCAAAAGTGTGTCGACTTTGTTGTCAGGACGCAAGCTCCGCTGGTTTTTCTTGCTGTAGGGATGCCGCAGCAAGAGCTTCTCGCCCACCATATTGCTGATCATCCGCAGGCACGAGGCGTCGGATTGTGTATAGGCGCTTCGATAGATTTTCTTACCGGAAAACAGCGTCGCGCGCCGGTTTGGGTTCAGAAGGCTGGACTGGAATGGCTGCACCGTCTTCTGGCCGATCCGCGACGGCTTGCCACACGTTATTTGATTGAATGTCCCCGGATCTTCTACCTGATCTGTTTGGAGTGGAGAAAAAGTTAGCTATCGCGCCGTACAGGAACACGCCCGCCCCGTGAGGTGGAGTCGAGCCCATGTGCATTGAGGATGAGGCATTGATGCACGGCAGCTGGTTTGCTTGGAGGGGTGCCGAAGGGTAAGCACCAAGGCCGCCTACCGGCGTGCCGAAGGCGCGGGGCTTGATCTTGCGCAATAATGGTCGCTGCGTCTCGACCGCGGTTACTTCCCAGCCCAAGCGCCTCTGTCCGCGCCTGGCCAATGGGCGCGCGTTTGTCGATCCTTCAGTCCGTATATCCGTAGCGACCGTATGCCTTGTTGTGGTAATAGCCGGCACGATTTCCGTCATAAAGCCTAAGCGCCTTCATATCCACTTTATTGAGGACCGTGCCGACAACTCTTTCGTGGACGCGCGGTGCTCTGCTCAATGCATGTTGAACGATTGCAGTGGAAGTACCGCCCCATTCCGCGACCAAGAGGTACGAGTCCACAAGATGAGTTGTCGCACGAACGTCCGCCAATGGGGCAAGCGGTGGCAAATCGACAATTACATAGTCGTAGCTGTGTCGAAGTCTCTCGAACAACCTTTTCAGGGCGCTTGAACTTAGAAGCTCACTGGAATCGGCAATCCGCATCTTGGAAAAGACGGGCAGGAATGCCATGCTCAGGAACACCTCCTTGCTGAGAGCCTCGTCCAGAACAACCTTGCCAGAAAGCACCTCGAGAATCCCCGCATTTGCGCTCGGCATTATGGCCCGAGACAACGACGGATTGCGGAAGTCGCAGTCAACCAAGATGACGCGCCCACCGACTTGCGCGATGCTCAGCGCCAAAGCGGCTGCGATCGTGGATTTACCTTCGTTGGGAATCGCGGAAGTTATCCCGAGAACCTTGTTGGTTGCGACGATTCCGTTCAAATCCGTGGCTTGCTTTATGGTGCGAATGGCTTCGGCGAAGCGGGAGAACGGTTGCTCGACAACACTCGACGCAATGTCTAGCTTATTCGAGATCAGATCAGGGCTCGGGCCTGTGATGCTCGGCGCGCGCTTACTCTCGGTTTTGTTCTCTTGTTTTCTTTGCAGCGGGACTAAAGCGATACATGCCAGGCCGAGCATCGCTTCGATTTGACTGCTAGTCCGGAATCCGCGATCTAGAAAGTCGCGCAGTGCGCCTAGTCCAATTCCAAGGAACAGTCCCATGAAGGGTGTCATCGCGACAATCAACAAGCTCTTGCGATAGGCCCTTCTGATGGGGGGCGTTGCCTTCGTGATCAGCCTAGCATCCCTGTAAGGGAACGATTGCTGCTCAGTGGCTTCCGAATACCGTTTGACGAAATTGTCGTACAGAGTCTTATATGTCTCGGCAGAGGTTTCGAGGTCGCCCAAGCTCACCTGAGCTTCATTCGATGTTTGAGATTCGCCGATCGCCCCCTGGACCTGCTTTTCAATGAGCTTTTCAGCCTCACTCGCGACCTCGTAATCACTCTTGTATGCCTCCCGAAGCCGCCGCAATTCGTCGAGCATGGAAGTGCGGATCCCGCGCATGTTGTTGCGCACATTTACCACCGCGAGGTGATTGCCGCCGTACTTTTCCGACCACTCAGCTTCACGGGCAGCAAGGTCCAGATATTGGGTTCGCAACTTCATTATAAGTTGGTTGCTTAATGCCTCATTGGCCGTTCCGTTGATTAGGCCCATGTCAGCCGGGTCATTGAGGGCTGCGCTGATACGATCTAGGCGGGCCCGCATCTCCGAGGTTTTGGCGCGCGCGACTGTAAGTTGATTATTTAGATCGGTCAGCTGCTGCTCCGTTATCAGACGGCCATTTCCGGCATCGACAATATTGTGCTCTGCCTTGTAGTCGATGACTGCCCTCTGTGCAGCAGAGACTTGATCACGCAATTCCTTGATCCGACCCTCAAGCCATTTACTGCCCTCCCGCGTGACTTCATATTTCGCATCCAACTGCTCCGCGATGTAGGCTTGGGCGATGGCGTTGGCGATTTGGGCAGAACGCTCCGCGTTCGCTGATTCGAAACTGATTCCGATCAGAGATATGCCCTTCCGCTCGACTGTGTAACGCTTATCGAAAATTCGCAGGGCATTTCGTATGCGCCAAGCCTCGGATTCCGGCCTTGGCGTTTCAATCAAGTTCGAAATGATCGGAATTGCCGCGGCCCGGCCGAATTCATCATCATCCGCGAGATGAAGCTCAGTAATAATCTTCAGAGCAAGGTTTTCGGATTTTAGCGCCTCTAGATGGCTTTCTACTTCATCGATTGTTTGATCCCCAAGGCTCGCCGGCTGCTGGAAAAGCTGGAATTTCCGAGTATCGATCTTGAGAATCGCTACTCCGGTGTAGGGAGCCGGTACGACCAAAAAATAAGTGAATCCGATCCCGCACATGAACAACACGGAGAACAGAATGACCCAGAGTCGACGCCGGGCGAAGTCAAGGATGAACCCCAGGTTGATCCCGCCGGAAACGAGTTGCGTTCCCGGAGCGTCGTGCGCGGGATAAGCGACGACTTGATTATTGCTCTGATAGCTTTCATCAACGCTCAACGAATGCCCCTATCGCAGCCTTGCGCCGTTCCCGCATATTCACGGACGAACAGCAGAAGGAGCTTACTGAATTCTCTCTCTCTAAAAATAACCTTGCAAGAGAGCATAGCACAAGAAAGTTTTAATACCATAATTAACGAAGCCATTGTATTAAATCGAAAAATTTGCTGCCATAAAGTTCTTTCTGCAGTGGTAATTGTGAAGGCGGCGGGCGTCTTCGCGTTGCGCTGCGATTTTTGTGCTTTTTCGAGACAGCGCCAAGTTTGCCGCTTCCGCGCGTCCTCGGGCCTGATTTAATATTAATCGCATAAAATTAACCATAAATTGGTGAATCTGGGCTTGCTAAACCTTAGATTTCAATCCAGGATCAGTTCGGTCTGGCGTTTTGTGTATGGAGTGTCTCATGTCTGATCATAAACGGGGTAGGGAGACCAGTTTAGCCCGCAGACATTTCTTGGGAATTTCGGCCGCTGTGGCGGGAAGAATTGCGGCCGGCGGGGCCGTCGGTCTGCCGATCCTTGCATCGGGATCAAAACCAGCGAAGGCCGAACATGAACGTGAACATCATCACGAACATCATCACGAACAGTATCATTGCTTCCTCATCGGAACGCGCATCTCAACTCCGCGCGGTGAGGTTCCGGTTGAAGAACTGACCATCGGTACTCTCGTCCATACCCTTAACGGTCCTCTATCGGTCAAATGGATTGGACATCGCAGATTTAAGAAGGTTGCCTCGTCCTCCTGGCATTCGAGCGTAGCTCCGATCCGGGTAGCTCGCTTTGCTTTGCACGATCAATATCCCCATCGTGATTTATACCTTTCTCCCGGGCATTCTCTCTTCGTCGATGGCGTTCTCATTCCGGTTAAACACCTTGTGAACGATAGATCGGTCGTGCGAGCTGAGATGGACGATAGGGAAGTCATTGAATACTTCCATATTGAATTGGAGACCCATGAAGTCATCTTTGCCGAGGGCGCGCCTGCTGAAACATTGCTAGTCACCGACGGCCGTGAGGGTTTCGCCAATTTTGTGGAGTACGAACGACTGTATGGGAGTGAAGAGCAGCCGGCGATGAAGCCGTTCGCCCCGATTTTTAGCTACGGTGGCCGCGCCGAACTCAAAGGATTGCTTCGACTGGCCTTGTCACCTATCGTCGACGTGCGTGATCCAGTCCAGAGGGCTCGTTATCGTATTGCGGCAAGAGCCGAACTGGTGAGTGTATAAATCGAGACGGTAAATCAATAGGTCCCACTACCATTTGGGGGAGCGCAGCAGGGGCATGGTCGCAGCAGCATGCTCGATTCGTCGGCCGCTAGGGCCTCGGGGGTTCGGAACTGGCCGGCACGGCGGGTAGTTCGCGCGCCCGCGCGACGTTGGCAACGCGGCTGCCGCCGGGTAGGACAATGCATCAGGAAGTGCCGGATGCACGACATCGAACGGCTAACGCGACCGGCCCACGCGGCGATATGGGAGCCTGGCAAGCGGGATCTCGGCGGGTCGAGGTGGATTTCAAACCCAGCGTCCCGGAAGGCTCGCGAATGGCATCTCAGATGAACCTGATCTCATCGCTTTCCAGGACAAGACACGTCAGTCGTCCGGTCGCGTAGGCACCCGTATCGATGTTGATACGGTTGGGTCGAACATCCGGCTCCAAGACGGGAGTGTGCCCATGCACGACAACTTTGCCAAAGTGGTCCTCGCATAAGAGGAAATCCTCTCGAATCCAGAGGAGGTCGTCTTCAGATTGCTCCGTTAGGCAAATTCCCGGTCGAACTCCTGCATGTACGAAGAAGAAATCACCGCAGATGAAATATTGCTTCAGGCTGCTCAAGAACTCGCGATGGCCAGGTGGAAGAATTCTGTCAAGCTCAGAAGCGAGTTTTCGCTGCTCTTGGGCGTCGGTTTCGATCGTCGGGGCAAGTCCATATGACAACAGGGTATCGAGTCCGCCATAATGTCTCCAGACGGAAAGGATATCCGGATTCTTTAAGAAGTCGCGCAGATAGGCCTCGTGGTTTCCCATAAGACAGACGGTCTGCTGGGTAACGCAACAATTGATGAGCCGATCAAGCACACGCTTGGAATCAGGACCACGGTCGATGTAATCCCCGAGAAAAACGCGAGTCGCGTTCGATGTGGGATGCCGGGCCATATCCGTATCAACTCGTGCGAGAACCTCGTCCAAGAGGTCTAGGCGCCCATGGATATCCCCAATTGCATAAATTCGGGTGCCCTCGGGCACGCGGGCCCGAGGCGCTTCAATGTGCGAAGTGCGAGAAGACCAAATCACCCCTTTTTGCCCTCTTCTGGACGCATCAAGCAGTTGCTTCAATACCCTAACCAGGCTCGAGGCTTGTTAGAAATTCCTGTGATTCCGATCGCCGTTAATGTGAGGCTGTCGGTCAAGGGAGTCCACATGGAGCAGGGAATTTGCTATTCTTTGGGAAGCCGCTGCCGTCCCGCGGCCCTGATG
>JBATYU010000133.1:0-5678 GCA_049674245.1 Bradyrhizobium sp.
AGACCCATTCCCGACGTCACCCCTCCGGCACCCCAGCCATGCGCATGCCCTCACACAGTCGCTCGCGCCCAGCAAGGTAAGTCGGATTGTCGCTTCGTTTGGTGGCGCGCACGCGACGGATGGTGAAGCCTGGATCGAGCGCAAGTCCCGCCTTTGCAGCGGTTCGCGCCTCATCTACAGCGCCGAGCAACCCCAAGGCAGCGGCCAACGAAAAATGGGCGAGAGGATAATTGCGCAAGCCGGTACAAGAGAAATCAGAGGCTTACCAATCCCTACAAACTACTCCACGCAACACGGACGCAACATGGCGATTCCTGTTTCGTTCGCGCAAGCGCGGCGTCTCATGGGCGAGGCTCTCAGGCCTGTCATGCTGCAATCCATATTTGAGAAATCGGGGACGCAGACGCAACTGACGAGGAACTAAATTTTGTATCGCGTGTGAACTGGTTCACATTTGCCCACCCTCTTCCGACACAGAGTGCAGGTTGGAGGACCAAGCCATGCCCCGTATTCCAGAGTGGCTCACCGTCGACCTGCTCATCATCGCCGTAGCGATGGTGTTTATCGGAGCCGGAGTCATGATTGCTCCCTAGAACCACCGTCCGTAGAATGCCCCTGTATGACTCAGCGGCGTCCGTGGATTCGCTTCTCTTTCTTGATGGGCAGTCGGCGCCTCTTCCCATCGAGGCCAATGCGGATTTCATCCTCAACTGACCCATGTGGGTCAGTTTGTTTCCGTGCTCGGCTCACCGTCATGGTGCTAACGCCAATCTCCTGCGCAATTGCTCGGTCTGACATCTCTGGGTTGGCTGCAATCGCCTCAGCGGCTCTCTGGCCTGGCGGTTTATGTCTCACGTTTCGAGCCTCCAGCACGCGGTAGACGGACGATACGCAACTGACAATCGGACCGTGGTCCGCAGATAGGCCCTGCATGACTCAGCGCGAGTCACGTGCGTTTAATCTTGAGCAGGCTGGGTTAGGTAGCTCAGAAAGACCGTCACGCCATAAGCCAGCACAGCGTCCGCTAATGCGGCCAGATATCCGTTCGGGGTCCAATGCCAATGAATGTTGGAGGCGACGACCGCGAAGATGATCGCGCTTTGTAACAAAAACCACATAGGTGATCACTCGCAGCTAACAAAGGTTTTATTGGTGATGGCGCGGTTGTCTCTTATCTAAACCACAAAGGAGACAGTCCATGAAACTTACGGCAATGGCACTAGCCTGTGCGTTCGCGCTTTCCAGCACCTCCGCATTTGCCCACACAGTTCGTCACGTCAGGACCTATCCCATGTATAGGGATGCTGCGCCGTCAGTCGTCTTGCATCCAAACGACAATTTCAGCGGCGACGTGTGGGGCCACTGGGGCGCCTACTATGGTCCCATGATTCCCACAGGCGCCGGCGGTAGGTGAAAGCGCTAATGCGGGCGAGACAGTAGCCGCCGCCGACGCACCTACACCACCAAGCACGGCACGACCGCGAAGAAACGCTCCTCGCCAACGCCCAGGAGGTGATCGAATGAGTGCGTTCACTTCCGCTAATGGCACCTTTGAGACATGCCGGGCCGACCTGACCATGTCCGTTGTTCGGGGTAGATCGGAAGTAGCCGGCACTTGGCCAAACCGACGCGATTGACCCTTCTCCGACATCACCCCTCCGGCACCCCGGCCATGCGCATGCCCTCTCGAATGCGCCTGCTTCCGGCACGAAAAATCGGGTTATCGCTCAATGTAATGCCGCGCATGCGTTGGATAGTGAAAGTTGGATCAAGCGCCAATCCCGCTTGGACCGCAGCACCGGCCTCATCCAGCGAGCCGAGACGTGCAAGCGCAGCGGCCAAGTGGAAATGCGCGATGGGATAATTTCGATTAGCCTCGAGACATCGGCGCAGCCACACGACAGCTTCGGCCTCGGAGCTGAGTAGCAATTTAGCAACGCCAACATAGTGCATCCACCGGTAAACGCTGTCGTCGCGAGGAGAGAGCCGCAGTGCTTCCTGAATGTGGGCCTCGGTTTCCTCACTGCGGCCGATGAAAATCTTAGCGACGCCAATGGCACCATGAGCATCGGCCAAATTCCGGTTCAACGCCAGTGCCCGCTCGCATTCTGAAATTCCTTGCGCCGCACGGTTCGTCGACAATTGCACGATACCTAGAAATAAATGAGCCCGGGGGTGTTGAGGAGCTATGGATAATGCTTTGGTCAAAATCGTTTCAGCATTCGCAAACCGCGCTTTGCGGTCGTCGACAAGATACAGAGCGGCACTCACCGCATGAACGGCAGCCACACTGACCATCGCCTCGATATTTATCGGATCGAGTTCCAAGGCACGCTCAAAAAAGCCAAGTGCTTTCTCCATGTGTTCGGGGGTCGACCCCTTATTCCGTAAATCACTCCCTTGAAAAATCAGGGCCATTACATCAGGATGTGGCAAACGTTCTGCTCGGCGCGCCTCGACCTCAACAAGCTGGGAATCTAAAGTGTTAGCAAGTCTGGATACTATTTCATCCTGCATGTCGAAGAGGTCGGCAACCGGCTTGTCAAAACGCTCGGCCCAGAGGTGCTTGCCGGTTTCGCCATCGATCAACTGCACATTCACCCTGAGGCGGTTGCAGCTCCGTTGCACCGACCCTTCGAGTACGTAACTGACGTTTAGCTCACGTCCGAGCTTCTTAACGTCCACGGCTTTGCCCTTGAAGGTGAACGCCGTGTTGCGGGCGATCACGAAGGAGCCGCTGATGCGTGACAGGTCTGTAGTTAGGCTCTCGGTTACGCCATCGACGAAATAGTCTTGTTCGGGTTCTCCGCCGATATTGGCGAACGGTAGTACCACGATGGAAAGTCGCGGCGCTGAGGGTGGGCTTGGCGTCGTGCTGCTGCCCCGCGCCCCGCCATCAAATCCATGCCCGACCACAGCATAGGCGCGTACCGCGCGAGCGATATTTCTAAGACTTTGCTCGCCCAGATCGCTGAACTCGACCGGCACTCTGCCGCGAACGAAATCGTAGGCAGAGGACGAGAGGCAGATACCGCCGGAAGCGGCAATACCTTCGAGTCGTACTGCGATATTGACCTCGTCTCCGAAGATGTCATGCGCTTCGACGATCACGTCACCAACATTGATGCCTACGCGGAAAGAAACACGCTCGTCTTCCGTATCACCGATAGTAACTTCATGGATACGGGTCTGGAACCGCGTCGCAGCCCGAACCGCTTCGACGGCGCTCGAAAACTCAGCCAAGAACCCGTCGCCAGTGTTCTTGACGATATGACCGCCGTGCTCAACGATTGCTGGTTCGATCGCGTCCGCTAGAAGCGCGGTCAATTTAGCGTGCGTCGCCTCTTCGTTATTGTGCATTAGCCGCGAGTAGCCAGCCACGTCTGCGGCCAATATCGCCGACAACCTACGCTCGATCCGGCTTGGTGGTTGGGGCATGGCACGCAAATCCAACCCATAGGGTACTGTACGACGGATCAGGCGCTAGCGCCAAACACTCTTTGGCGGTGCCCGCCCAAGGCGGTAAAGCGGAAGAACGCGGACATCGTCAAAATGGCGCGATTGACCCACACCTGACGTCGCGTAGTCGGCCGGCTCACGACCTATTTAGCCTGCGTGTTCCGAAAGACCTTGCCGAAATGCAGAGGCAGATACGCACCCATCGACCAGGCTCCGGTAACCAGCGCGAGGCAGGTAGGATTCGGGCCAATCACCACCGGGTATATTGAAAGCACGTAGATGCCGATGAAAAGATTGAAACTCCCCCAGAGGAAGTTCAGGAAGGGTGACGAATCACCGACGCCTCTGGGTTTGGCAAACGGGGTCGGGAACGGCGCTCCTCGATTCGCGTGATTTGGTGCCCATAGTTGGAAGAATGCGCCCGCGAAGGTCCGGTTCACAAGCCGCTACAGTTTGGGTGCGCGCCGAACCGGGCCACTAAAACCGACAGAGCAGGCTGCGCTGATTGTCGGCCTGCATCTAGCGGCGTACATTGACTGAGTTAGGCAAGTATCTTGCCGAACCGATGCTCTCGCTTATTGCTGGGAGACGGCAATGCAAGGCAGTGCAATATTTAACGGTGTGTTTGAACTGCGCGAAGGCGTGAGTGAGGAAGAGTTCCTGCCAACACTCAAAGCCTTTTACGAGCACTTCATCGAACTGGGATTCGCATCCGGGTATCGTATTCTGAGGCGTGAGGCGTTAGAGGGCTTCGGCAAGACGCTTCCAGCGTTCAAATACCGTGGCGCGCTTATCTACTCGAACACGGAGCGCGAGCAGGCAGCCTACGAATATGTAAAGCAAGACGGCGAGCCGGTGCGCTCGTTACACCATGCTATGAACTCGAAGGTAAAGCGTGGCGCGGACTTCTTTGTGGAGACCTGCATCGTTTGTAACCGCTCTTCATCATGACGAACCAATAACATCACAGTGCGTCGGCTTCCTCTCAAACTTCTGAACTGGCTTAGGACAAAAAAGCACTTGAGAATCTAAAGAAAGGAAAGAAGGGGGATTCTAAAAATGGATTCCTTTACTATTGCACCCGAGCTGGCGGGTACGAAAGGCGATATCCTCGCTGCCAGAATCGAAGTGCCCATTCTTGCTGTAATGATTTACGGTATTGTCGAATTCATCCGATTGGGTTGGTCCCTAGATCACTACTTTTACACTTACGCACCGGTTCTAGGCGGCGTCGCTGCCTCAGTAGGTCTTTTTACTTATTTTTTTATTGTATCGGTGAGGCGCAAAAGGAGTTGGAAAAATCTCTTAGTTCTGCTCGGATTTCTTCCATCTTTCTATTCGCTATACATCATTGGTGTTCTCGGGCTGTACACTATATTTGAAGGCATCGTCGGAGTGTTTTCATTTTGGTCAATGATCGGTGGGGTCTTTTGGGTTTTTGTGGGATTTCATCTGATCTATCGGTTTTATCTGATGACAAAGATCGTCAGGCAACACGATGAAAAAACGGCGCTGGCTAATTCTACCAATCCACCCCTCGTTCCCGGTGACTGAGGTTCGTCAATAGCTGGGAACACGATGTGTTCGGCAATCATACGGACCATCCGAACCCGAGCCCGATCGGCGCGCTGGCGCAGCAGGTTTTCAATCACTGAAAAGCCACTCCCTCTCGGCATAATGATCGACGCCCCAAGTCCGTTAGGCTCATTGGAAACTTGGGAGCGCCACCTAACAGAGGTGCAGGCCCTGCCCCCTTTCGCCATGCAAGACGAAATCGTCCAGAGCGCCCAGCGAATTGTCTCCATCAAGAAATGTGGGCGGGCGGCGGACCTCGGCGTTTTGCAGATGTAATTAGCTTGGCGATCCTAGGAAGAGGCGCGACGGAAAACAGGGCCTCGGCACTCAATGGGATTTCCTGTGGGTTGAGGGCTTCGAAATCGGCTGATATCGCGACCACCTGAGCCGCCGCTAGACGACGAGCGCAGCGGGTGGTTGGATTGAGGGAAGCGGCGCGATCAAGTTAATTGGCGCTTCCATGGTACTTCCTTGAAGACCCGCTGGACGACGCTGGTGCCGATACCAAGTTTCTTGCCAATCTTGAGGATGCCATCACCTTTGGCCCTCAGTTCAACTATTTGAGCTTCCACCGACGGCTTAACCCGACGGCGTCCTAGTCTCACGCCGTTCGCGCGCGCGCGAGCCAGACCTGCGTTTACCCG
>JBATYU010000134.1:0-9371 GCA_049674245.1 Bradyrhizobium sp.
GAACTTGCCAATCGCATTGCCCCGGAGATCAAAAGCAAGCAGCGCACCATAGCCATCACCGTTTAGTCCGCTTGCGCTCGTTACTACGAGAGGCATGAATGAATTCATCTCTTAATCACTTGTTGCAGATTCATCTGTCACACCCCTGAATTCCCACTTTGAAGAAAGTTGGCCCAATCGTCAGAGAAGTTTCTCAATGGTGATTGGGAGATCACGGACCCGCCGACCTGTTGCGTGATAGACCGCATTAGCGATGGCGGGGGCAACCGATACGGCCGTTACTTCACCAATCCCCTTCACTCCGATCGGACTGGCTTCCTCATCCGGCTCTCCGCAGAACAAGACTTCGAGCGGCGGGATGTCGGCATGGCTAGGGACAAGATAGCCCGACAAATTGCGATTAGCGTATCGGGCGAGCGTCGGATCCATTTCCGATTGCTCTAACAGCGCCTGACCGGTCCCCCAAATGATCCCGCCAATCGCTTGGCTGCGGGCGGTTTTGGGATTGATGACTCGGCCAACGTCGTACGCGCCTACGACGCGATTAAGGCGGACAAGTCCAAGTTCCGGATCGACGCGGACTTCCGCAAAGACCGCCGAGAAACTGAAAATGGCTTTGGGTCCTTCGTCTACGGGGTTGTAATCGCCAGTAACGGACACTTCCGGCAGGTTCTTGCGAACAAGAAGCTCCCCTAGTTCGATTGTCCGTGGCTGTCCTGCGGCCTTCATCCGCCCGCTTTCGAAGGAGATCGTCTCGGGCTGAACGCCGGCAAATGGGGCCTCGTGACCGGCTGTCGCCAAAGCGATCAGTTTTTCTCGCAATGCACGCGCCGCCAACATCACGGAAGCACCGGCATTGGCCATTGTCGCTGAGCCAATCGCGGAGTGAGACCTCGGAAGCCGCGTATCCCCAAGAACAACGACGAATCGCTCGGGCGGGAGACCCAATTCGTCGGCTGCAACCTGTGTCATCACGGTGTATGTCCCGGTGCCGATGTCATGCATCGATGACTCTATGGAAATGACTCCGTTCCGTCGCATAACCATTCGTGTCGTGCCGGGCCAGCGCCAATGGGTGTAGACCGCGCACGCGACGCCCTGGCCAATGAGCGACGAGCCTTTACGCATCGAACCTGGTGCGGGAGTTCGCTGAGCCCAGCCAAACCGCTCAGAGCCCTGCAGCAAGCACTGGCGTATCGCTCGCGTCGAGAACGGTCTGCCCGTATAGGGATCCGTCATGGTGTCGTTGCGCAAGCGCAATTCGACCGGATCCACTCCCGTCTTGTAAGCGAGTTCGTCCATGGCGCACTCGAGTGCGACATGACCTAGCGCCTCGTGCGGCGCTCGCATCGGGGTCGGCGTATTCCGATTGACGCGTACGATCTTGTGACCGGTTGAGATTCCACTACTGACGCCCCACAGAAAGCGCGACGCATTAGCAGCGTACTCTATATAATCATCGGTCATCGCCGTCGGCGAGACGCTCTGATGATCGATTGCGACCAGTCGGCCTTCGTTCGTCGCACTTAACCGAATGGTTTGCAGGGTGGCCGGCTGATGGCCAACCATGGAGAACATTTGAGCTCGGGTGAGCTGCAATCGAATTGGATGTTTCAGAGCGCGGGCCGCTGCGGCGTTCAGAAGCGTATGAGGCCACACATAGGCTTTTCCACCAAAGCCTCCGCCAATCAGTTTCGAAATGACTTCAATATTGTCCGGCGGAAGGCCGAGAGCGACAGCGATAAGATCGCGAAATCCGTATGTGGACTGAGTTGTTTCAAAGATGGTCACACGATCAGGCGCAATCCAGGCCGCGACCGTTGCATGAGGTTCCATTTGACAGTGATGGCGATCGGGGGTGGTGTACACCGCCTCGACTTTAACGGCACCAGCCGCGAAACCCTCCTGCGGCTTTCCAACCGAGGAGTTGACCGGCCATAGGATCTGGGGTGGATCATAAGCTTGGGCCGCAGTTCTCTCGTTCCAAACTACCGGCCGCTCGGTCTCGTACTCGACCTCAATCAGCGTGCCCGCGAAGGCCGCTTGATCGAGTGTCTCGGCCACCACAAGGGCTATCGGTTGGCCCGCGTAGTGGATTAGATCGTCCTGCAGTGGCAAGTATCTCTGGCCGTGCGGGCGATTGTGATCCCACGGTGTCGGCAATGACTTAAAGCGGATCATATTCGCCGACGTGAAGATACTTACCACACCTGGCGTCCGTGCGGCCTCCTCCGTATTGAGTCGCTTGATGCGTCCATTGGCGATCGTGCTGTTAACGAGCGCCGCATGATAGGCACCTTCGGGCGCCGCGTCGGCGGTATAGATTGCTCCGCCAGTGACCTTCTTTCGACCTTCAACGCGCGATAAGGGTTTTCCGATGGCGCTCATGCCCGTGCTCCCGCAGTTTGTACAGCACGCAGGACGGCGCGTTGGGCGAGTTCAACTTTGAACTCATTCTGTTCCAGGGGACGGGCGTCGGCGAACCCGCGTGCAATAGCCGTGCGCAGTTTATTGGCGTCGCCTATATCGACGCCGACCAGTGCCTGCTCAGAGGAAGAAAGCCGCCAGGGTTTATGCGCCACCCCGCCCATAGCAAGCCGGGCTGAACGGATATTGTGGCCGTCCAAATCAAGCGCCGCAGCAACGGAAACGAGTGCGAACTCGTAGGATTGGCGATCGCGAACTTTCAGGTAGTGTGACCGTCTCGCCTCCGGACGATTGGGGACTTCCAATCCAATAATGAGATCCCCTCGACCGAGCACATTGTCTTTTTCCGGAGTGTCATTCGGCAGTAGATGGAAGTCACCGAACGGAACTGCGCGAACGCCGTTTGCACTGCGAACGTGCACAATGCTGTCTAACGCCGTGAGTGCAACGGCAACGTCAGATGGATGTGTTGCAATGCAAGCATCGGACCAACCAAAAATCGCATGGTTGCGATTTATTCCGTGGCGAGCGGAGCACCCCGAGCCGGGTGACCGCTTGTTGCAGGGTGTACCATCGCCATCACGAAAATAGGCGCAGCGAGTTCTCTGCATAATATTTCCGCCCATGGACGCCATGTTCCTGAGCTGACCTGAGGCGGAAAATAACAGGGCCTCCGAGACCATCGGCGCGCTCTTGCGAACATGCATGTTCACAGCCACATCGCTCATACGGACTAAGGCGCCGATCCGAAATCCGCCGTCGGGTAACCGCTCGATCTGATCGAGTCCCGGTAAATGATTAATATCGACTAGGTGCTGTGGAAGAACGACGCGGTCCTTCATTAACCCCACAAGGTCTGTTCCACCGGCGATAAACGCCGTATTTGTATCGCGCGTGTGGGCGCGAATCGCCAGGTCGACTTCCTTGACGGCGGAGAGCGAGAAGGGATGCATTTTTTTCAGCCCTCCTTTGCCGCAGAAGCAATGGAATCAACGATATTTGGATAGCAGGCGCAGCGGCACAAATTACCGCTCATGCGCTCGCGAATTTCGGCCTCGGATAGTTGATCATACGAGAAGGGTCGGGTGACATCGGGGGTCGCCGCGCTAGGCCAGCCAGAGCGGGCCTCCTTCAGTAGCGCAACCCCCGACATGATCTGCCCGGACGTACAGAAGCCGCATTGAAAACCGTCGTGCTCGATAAAGGCAGCCTGCAAGGGGTGTAATTTAGAACCGTTCGCGACACCCTCGATTGTTGTGATGGAACGCCCTTTCTGAATGACCGCCAAGCTCATGCAGGCGAGCGCGCGATGGCCATCGATATGGACTGTGCAGGCGCCACATTCTCCGCGATCGCAACTTTTCTTGGTCCCAGTGAGGCCGATCTGGTTTCGAAGGGCATCTAGCAACGTGGTTCGGTCTTCGACCGTCACGGTGTGAACTTTACCGTTGACGGTGAGACTCACGGTCGTCGTTGGCGCTTCGTGTGGCGCAGACTCTGCGAGTGCGGGAACACCGGATGCCGTTGCCGCATAGGCGATCCCTGCGCCTGCACCTTCCATAAACGTGCGCCGATCGATGTCGATCATGAGTCGCTCCCAATGCTCGCGTAGGGCCGCCAACGCCGCGTGCGTCCACTCCGTGGGATGCAGCGATCAGGATAACGGCAGCGCCATATTGGGCGCCGATTGACACCTTGCGCAGATCTGATGCGTGGGGCCCGAGTCGTCCCTTCAATGTCGAAGCGTTCCGCTGGTGGCATTTGCGCTCTCCTCGTCCTAACCGGGGAAGTGCGGATTATTCGCGGCGCAATCACTTGCAGGGGGAGCGTCGCGCCATTCTCCCCGGCAGGCGAGTTTAGAGTTGTAAATTGGTGCAAAGATGCGCTGCTGTCTTCTTTGCAGGCGTGCCGCGTCAGACCACGTGCACACTATGGCCGCGAAGTGATAGTAGTCCCGGGCAAGACCCCTGCTTTCAGATGTCGAATCGATTGCGGAGAATGATCAACTGGACGATCTGGTCATCGTGCGGCGTGAAGTAGAAGGCAAGCACTAGCGGTTCTGGCCGTCCTCGCTTGTCAAAATCGCCGTCGGTATTTAAAGAAGTGAAAACTGCTCCCGGACCGGCGCGCAGGACCGAATCAGGGGGCTTATGACAGTTCCTTGATGAGCTGGCGCGCGGTCCTCAGGTCGGCCGTTTCAAATCCTTCCGTGAAGCGGCCGTATACGAGAGCGAGGTCATGGGGGGCCTGATCGCGCTGTCCGCCTTCAGCGAGCAAACGTGCTTGGGTTATTGTCGACCTGAGCTCCAGCGCGAGCGCGGATTGCGCCTTTGCGACTGCCAGCGCGTCGGTCAGGCAATCGATGGCCGAGTCCCGGCCATACAGCGGCATGGCCGCCAAAATCTGCGCCTTAATTCTTAGCAGTTCAGCCATTTCAAATGTTGATCCGCGATCTGTCGCGCGCCCGATGGCCTGATTGATTGTAAGGATGGCCTCTTCGAGTTGGCCACGCTTTCGTAGCCCGCGGGCGAGTGCGCCCATGAAGTCAGTAAGCAATAGATTCAGCTTTAGCGTCGTCAGGGTCTCCAGCGCGCTGCGTAGCAACTCAATGCCCGTTTCCAACTCATCCCGGGCGATGGCAACTGCGCCCTTCAGCCCGAGGCCAGCGACCCGATATGGCTCGAGCGAGTGTCGTCCCGCATACTCGATCAGGCGCTCGACATAGTCGTCGGTAACGTGCAAGTCCCCACTCCAGAGAAAGACCGGCGAACCGTAGGTCAGTGAAACGCATATCGAAAGCGGGCGAACTCCGCTCACCGACTCATCGATGGCCGTTTTTGCGATATTGCGGGCCCGATCGGCAAAACCGCGCAACCACAAAGCACGGGCGAGGCTGATCGGAGCGTAGATGCGATGATCATACCCGAAGAAATTGGGGATCGATGCGCCGGGCTCGGCTGCGCGAGCCATGGCACGCTCGCAGTAAAACTGCGCTGCGGCTTGGTCATCGGTAAAGTGGTAACAGGTGCCAAGCATAAAATCTGAGATTAGCAGGCCGGCGGGATCGTTGGCGGTCTCTGCGAGCGCTGCGCTCTGCCGTACGACCGCGAGCGCGCTGCGGAAGTCGCCAAGCCGCATGTGAAGCCTATACAGACCAAAAGAAAGCTCCAGGTGGTGCCGACGATCCCCAAACGCCTCCTCAAGAGCAAGTGCACGTTCAATCGCGGCACGAACCTGATCGCTGTTTCCCGTGGTATACATAGAAGACAAGGCAAGGGCTTCCTGAAGTATCATCTCCTGCCTGGTGCCACGGGTACCATCTTCCAGACTGGCAAGCGCCCGCTCGCACCACCGGGTGCACTCTTCGAGCAATGACAGACCAACCAATAGCGGTGCTGCCCAAGCAGCGAGCTCTACGCCAAGGGTGGCATCCCCATCGTCAGAGAACGCCCATTGGAGCGCCGCCCGCACGTTGCCGACATGCGCGGCGTATCTGGAAAGATCGTGCTCGCCGAACTGCGATTGAATGAGCTCGTCGTGTTGGAGAAAGTCGGAGAAAAACTTCGCATGCCGCCGGGCAACGCGATTCCTTTCACCTCGGTCGGCAAGCTTCGCTTGAGCAAAGATCCGCGTCGTCTCAAGCAGCCGATAATATGTCGATCCATGTATTGCGGTCGTTGAAATCAGCGATTTCACAAGTAGACTTGCGATCGGCTCAGTAACGGCCCTTTCGGCTGTCTCAGCGTCGGCCGCAACGGAACAGGCGGCCTCAAGCGTGAAATCCCCCACGAATACCGAGAGTCGGCAAAGAACAGCCTTTTCGTGCTGCGAAAGCAGGTTGTAGCTCCAATCGAGCATCGCGTTTAGGGTCTGGTGTCGCGGCACCGCAGTCCGGCGGCCGCGCCAGAGCAAGCTGAAGCGATTGTCGAGCAGCTCCGCAATTCCACGAATCCCGAGAGAACCGGCGTGGCTGGCTGCGAGTTCAATGGCAAGCGGAATTCCATCGAGCCGACGGCAGATCGTAGCGACGATACGCGCATCAATATCGTTCAACACTGCGTCATGACCGCTTGCCACGGCGCGCTCCATGAAAAGCTGAACAGCCGGATACTTGAGCGCTTCCGCCGATGTTAAGCTGACGTCTTCAGGCGGACAATCGAGTGCGTAAAGCAGGTGGACATGTTCACCTTCAACCCGGAGCGCTTCGCGGCTCGTTGTTAAGACGTGCGCTTGCGGGGTCTCGCAGACGACCCGTTCGGCCACCGTTGCCGCGGAGTCGATCACATGCTCGCAATTGTCGAGCACGATAAGGATCTTCCTGTCGCCAATAAAGCCCGGCAGGCTCCGCAGCGGATCCTGGGTTGGCGCCATAAGCCCGAGCGCCCGCGCGACCGTCATCGGCACCAGCTTGGCATCGGTCAATGCGGCCAGATCGACGAAGAAAACCGCCCCGTTGAAACCATCCAATAGCAAGTGAGCAATGGATATTGCGACGGTGGTCTTTCCGATGCCGGCTGGACCGACGATGCTGACGAACCGATACATCATCAACTGTGCCGATAAGCCGCGAATGGTGTCATCGCGGCCGATCATACGAGTCAACTTGGGAGGTAGCCTATGGAGCCAATCGGAGACAGTGGCCTGTCTTGGGGGGGAGGAATGCGGAGCGGCAGCTGTTACCGGCGCGACAAAGCAATAGCCTCGGCCGGGGACAGTCACGATGTAACGAGCATCCTCGCGCCCGTCCCCTAACGCCTTGCGGAGGTTGGCAATGTGGACGCGGAGATTAGCCTCCTCCACCGTCACATCCGGCCAAACGCGCGCGATCAGTTCCCCTTGAGTGACGACTTCTCCAGCCCGCTCAACCAACGCGATCAGCGTGTCGAACGCACGGCCACCTAACTGGAGTGCCTCGTCCCCTTTCTTGAGCTGCCTTTCGGCAGCAAACAGGTGGAAAGGGCCGAACGAGACGGCGCCATGCATCAATGAACTACCCCGGTTCATGAACACATGGTATATCGCAGTTGGCATGGCGCAAGGGCCGCGCCTGCTCGCCGGTGCTACGCAAGGTCCTTCATAAGCTGGCGCGCGGTCCTCAGGTCGGCCGTTTCAAATCCTTCCGTGAAGCGGCCGTATACGAGAGCGAGGTCATGGCGGGCCTGATCGCGCTGTCCGCCTTCAGCGAGCAAACGCGCCAAGGCAATCGTCACCCTCAGCTCGAGCGCGAGCGCGGATTGCGCCTTTGCGACTGCAAGCGCCTCGGTCAGGCAGTTCATGGCGGAGTCCCGGCCATACTGCGGCATGGCTGCCAAAATCTGAGCTTTAATTCTTAGCAGTTCAGCCATGTCAAATGTCGATCCGCGATCTGTCGCGCGCCCGATGGCTTGATTGATTGTAAGGATGGCCTCTTCGAGTTGGCCACGCTTTAGTAGCCCGCCGGCGAGTGCGCCCATGAACTCAGTAACGAATATATTCAGTCTTAGGGTTGTCAGGATCTCCAGCGCGGCCCTTAGCAAATCGACGCCGATTTCCAACTCATCTCGGGCGATGGCAACTGCGCCTTTCAGCCCAAGGCCGACCGCCCGGTATGGCTCAAGCGAGTGTCGTCCCGCATACTCGATCAGGCGCTCGACATAGTCGTCGGTAGCGTGCAAGTCCCCGCTCCAAAGAAAGACCGGCGAACCGTACGCCATTGAAACGCATATCGAAATTGCGGGAACTCCGCTCACCGCCTCATCGATGGCCGTTTTTGCAATGCTCCTCGCCCGATCGGCAAAACCGCGCAACCACAAAGCACGAGTGAGGCTTACGGGAGCGTAGGTGCGATGATCAAACCCCACGAAGTTAGGGACTGACGTGCCAAGTTCGGCTGCTCGAGCCATGGCACGCTCACCATAAAATTGCGCTGCGGCTTGGTCGCCAATATAATGATAAGCGCCGCCAAGCATAAAATCTGCGACTAGTAATCCGGCTTGGTCCTCGGCGGTTTCCGCGAACGTTGCGCTCTGCTCCGCGACCTTGAGCGCACCACGGAAGTCGGTGAGCCGCATGAGAAGACTGTACAGGGACAAAAAAAGTTGGAGCTTGCGCGGCACGTGCCCGAACGTTTCCTCTAGATGAAGTCCGCGCTCAATCGCGACGCGAACCTGATCGCTGTTCCCGCCAGTGTACATCAATGATAGTGCGAGCGCTTCCTGCAGAATCATCTCCCGTCTGGTGCCCTGGGCGGCATCGTCGAGGCCGGCAAGCGCCCGCTCGCACCACCGGGTGCACTCTTCGAGCAACGACAGACCAACGAATAGCGGTGCCGCCCAAGCAGCGAGCTCTACGCCAAGGGTGACATCCCCATCGTCAGAGAACGCCCATTGGAGCGCCGTCCGCACGTTGCCGATATGCGCGGCGTATCTGGAAAGATCGTACTCGCCAAACCTCGATTGAACGAGCTGGTCGTGCTGGAGAAAGTCGGAGAAAAACTTCGCATGCCGCCGCGCAACGCGATTCCTTTCACCTCGGTCGGCAAGCTTCGCTTGAGCGAAGATCCGCGTCGTCTCAAGCAGTCGATAATATGTCGATCCGCGTGATTCGGTTTTTGATATTAGTGACTTCGCAAGAAGACTTATGATTGCCCTGGTAGAGCTCGCTTGATCTATCTCCGCGTCGGCTGCAACGGAGCAGGCGGCCTCAAGCGTGAAATCCCCCACGAATACCGAGAGTCGGCCAAGAACAGCCTTTTCGTGTTGCGAAAGCAGGTTGTAGCTCCAGTCGAGCATCGCGTGTAGGGTCTGGTGCCGCGGCACCGCAGTCCGGCGGCCGCGCCAGAGCAAGCTGAAGCGATTGTCGAGCAGTTCACCCACTCCTCGAATCCCGAGAGGGCCGGCGCGGCTGGCTGCGAGTTCAATGGCAAGCGGAATTCCATCGAGCCGACGGCAGATCGTAGCGACGAT
>JBATYU010000135.1:0-2829 GCA_049674245.1 Bradyrhizobium sp.
GGCGGGAATTAACACGGCCGATTTCGCAGCCTCGCGGAACTCCCCTTTGGCCACCCTGGAGGCGTCAGGCTACGCTTCTGCCCCCGCTGCGGCATTTCTCTTTCGGATGATATTCACAGGTTTGAGGCGCGGGACCGAAGCACCGCGCCCGTGGTCGTTACCGCCTCAGCCGTCTTGCATGGGAGGCAATCCGCTGGCGGTTACGCTTCCGTACCGATCGGCGCCGGCGCTTCATGCTAAAAAACAATTCCCCACCTTGGGGAAACGTGATCGCATGCGCGCCTCGGCGGGTGGCTCTCGCGCAAACTCCCCGCCTGGTGGAGCTGGGGCTGAAAGCGAAGGGGAAGTGACAAAAACAGGGCCACACCCCACAGGCCGCCAATGGACTGATGCGGATGACGCTCAACTTCTGGCATTACTCGAGTCCAAAATGGACAGAATCGTAATCGCTAGGAGATTGAAACGGACCGTGCTGGCCATAGGCCAGCGAAAGAATGTCTTGAAGAAACGCCGCCTAGTCGAAATCGGGCTGAAGGCGAAGGGAAATAGCAATGAGATTGCGCGAGCGGATCCATGCCATGAGACAGCGCCGCCGTCGCCTCCCGTTGCGCGACCGGCTCCGCCGTCGGCGCGGCCTGGTCGCGCTCGGGCTGAAGGCGAAAGCGAAATGACCAATCGCCCCGCAGAGTGGATGCGCAAGGAAGACGATCAGCTGCGCGCCGCGGTGGCTTCAGCTGAAGCTGTCGCCGCGATCTCGAAACGTTTATGTCGCAGCGAAAAAGCAGTTCGCCACCGGGCTCAAACGCTCGGGATTAAGTTTCCTTCACGACAGAGGTTTGGCCCAAGCCGACGTCTAGTCGAGCTGGGGCAGGCAAAATGATAGGCCCGCGCCCAACTGGCCAACCATGGACGCCCGAGGAGGACGCGCAACTTCTGGCGTTAATCAACTTGAAGATGGACAGAACCCTGATCGCTCGGAAATTAAAGCGGACCGTGCAGGCCGTAGGAACGCGAAACAGCCTTCTGAAGAAACGCCGCCTGGTCGAGCTGGGGCTGAAGGCGAAGAAATGAGCGATAAACGCATGCGTCCGATCCGATTGATTCCGATCCGGCTGATCGAACCGTGGCGGTGCGCTACACCTCCTGGCTGGAGAGAATATGCGGCGATGATGCGGGCAGGTAACGAATTTCCCCCGGTACAAGTCATCCGGCAATCATCCAAGCTGCACGGCTATCCGTATCGGCTATTCGACGGCTATCACCGAACTCGAGCGGCAAAGCACATAGGACGCCGAACCATCGCTGCCCACGTGATCTCTGACGAGACATGGGTGAAGAAATGATCGACCGCCAACATGATCGGATCGTTATCGAGTGCGATTCCTGCGAAGAGGTTTTCGAAGGCGAGGCCGGCGAGGAATTTGGCATGGTCTGGAATACTGCCAAGCGCGACGGCTGGTCGACACGCAAGATCGCCGAGGAATGGCTGCACGGCTGCCCAAGGTGCGGGGCGCCATCATGATCGAACCGACGGAAGAAGATATCGGCCGCGCGGTCGTCTACACCGGGAATCGGTACCCGGGCGGCAAGCTCGAGGAAGGCGTCATCACGTCTTTCCATGATCATGCAGTGTTCGTCCGCTACTGCTCCGACAAGCACAGCAAGGCAACATCACGCGCCGATCTTGATTGGGTGCAGCCGACGGCGGATGAAAAGTGGGAAGCGGCCGGCTGGTTACATCAACGGTGGCAAATCCGCGCCAGCACGGCGACGATGATGAGATCACCAAGGACCGAAGTGGCTCTCGATCCACTTAAACATCGTGCCGATGGCGAACCATGCCACTACGATCAATAATCCGACCCGGTAATCCGCCCAAGCAGACCAAAGAAGCTTTAAGTAGCCTCGCCAGCCATAGATCGCCCGAAAATCCTTCGAACGTATCTCCGCGTAAAACTTGAAGTATCCTATGCCCTCGCTCGAAACTAGATAAATGCGTCCGAAAATAAGAGGAATCCACAAAACCGTAAAAATTTCGATTGCGTAAAACCTCGGAAAGACACGAGCATCCAGAAACTCACCTCTTAAAGTTATGCCAATTCCGTTGATGCGGAGGAGCTTTGGGGCTTTGAATACCCGCTGCAATGCGTCATCAAGTTCTGGGGCTTTGCTCATGCCCTCAGAGGAAACCTGATTGTTCAGCGTCCTGCAACATGCCCACCCCGCCCCGTCGGAAAATCACCTTCGGAGAAATGCCTGCCGCTGGCGTTCGCAGCGTGCTGATCTATTGCGCGGACCATCATTGCAGCCACTCGATCGCGATCAGCGCGGACCAATGGCCTGATCACGTCCGGCTCTCCGATCTCGAACCACGGTTCGTGTGCAAAGCCTGCGGAAGGAGAGGCGCTGACGTCCGGCCGGACTTCAACTGGAATGCCGGGGGATGTATCGGCGGCATGGGGTATGAGATAATCGCGGATGCCTGATCGCCAGTTGCCGCCGGACGCCGCCACTATCTGGTTACATTCCGTGGCTCTCGAATACCTTCCGGCAACTCTTGCTCAGCTTCGTGCGATTTTGCTGCAAACATTGCTGAACCGCGCTGTCGTCGCCCAACTGCTTACGGCAAAAACGCTGGGCGTCTCGCGTGCACGCCTGTTGCTCCTGCGGGGTGCCCATATGGCCCTGAGCTAATGACGATGACACTCCGATCAGTAACGCGATAGCGGCGAGCATTAGTTGGCGCATCGATGATCTCCATGAAACTTGTGTCTACCCGGGATAAAGCGGCAACCCGTTGCGCGGTTCCTCCGGTTCCGGTTTGATGTC
>JBATYU010000136.1:0-6905 GCA_049674245.1 Bradyrhizobium sp.
CCTTGTTCGCCATCATGCCGGCGATGACGACGAGCGGGCGCGATACGCGCTCCTCGAGATCGCCGAGTGCCGCCGCTGTGACGCGCCCGCCTTCAGCATTGTGCCCGCCGTCGAGCCAGATCTCGCACCCCGGCGGGGCCTGCTCCAGCAGCGCGCCCGACGAAAGACGCTGCATCCGCGCCGGCCATTCCGCGTTGACGATGCCGGCCTCGAACGCCGCACTGGGAACCTTGTATGTTTCGATGGCGCGCAAGGTTGCGATCGCAAGCCCCGCATTGTCGAATTGATGCCGGCCGAACAGTCTTGGCGCCGCCAGATCCATCAGGCCGCGATCGTCCTGATAGACCAGCCTGCCGCGCTCGACGCCGACATGCCATCCCTCGCCCGCCGCATGCAGCGGCGCGCGCATGCGGTTCGCTTGCGCTTCGATCACCGCCATCGCCTCCATGGGCTGCTCCGCAGAGATCACCGGCACGTTGCGCTTGATGATCGCAGCCTTCTCGCCGGCAATCGATGTCAGGGTGTCACCCAAAAATTCGGTGTGATCCATGCTGATCGGCGCGATCACGGTTGCCATCGGCCTCTCGATGACGTTGGTGGTGTCGAGCCGTCCGCCGAGGCCGACTTCCAATAACAGCACGTCGGCCGGATGTTGCGCGAACAGGCAAAACGCCGCCGCGGTCTTTGCCTCGAAAAATGTGAGGGGTGCGCCGGCATTGATGCGTTCGCAATGTTCGAGCGCCACGCGCAATTCATCATCGCCGACGAGAACGCCACTGATGCGAAAGCATTCGTTGATCCGCACCAGATAAGGCGAGGTATAGGCGTGGACTCGCAAGCCCGCCGCTTCCAGGATCGCGCGCAGATATGCGAGCGTCGAACCCTTGCCATTGGTGCCGGCGACGTGGATCACCGGCGCCAGCTTGCGTTCGGGATGATCGAGCCGATCCAGCAGAAGCTGTATGCGGTCGAGGCCGAGATCGATCCGCTTGGGATGCAGCGCGGACAGCCGCGCGATCAACCCATCGAGCGGTGACGATGTGGCGGCGGGCGCGTTCACGCGTGGGGTGCTGCCGGCAGCGCGTCCGGGGCCGAGACGATCTGGGCGGGCTCGGAAACCAGCGGCGCAGGTTTTGACGCGGTTTCCAGCGCGGGCGACTTGGTCAGCAAGCGGCACAGCCGCGCCAGCGTCGAGCGAATGTCATGGCGATGCACGACCATGTCGACCATGCCGTGATCGCGCAAATATTCGGCGCGCTGGAATCCTTCCGGCAATTTCTCGCGGATGGTCTGCTCGATCACGCGCGCGCCGGCAAAACCGATCAGCGCGCCAGGCTCGGCGATCTGCACATCGCCCAGCATGGCGTAGGAAGCGGTGACGCCGCCGGTGGTCGGATTGGTCAGCACGACGATGTAAGGCTGCTTCGTCTCGCGCAGCATCTGCACGCCGACGGTTGTCCGGGGCATCTGCATCAGCGACAAAATCCCTTCCTGCATCCGCGCGCCGCCGGAGGCCGCGAACGCGATGAAGGGTGACTTCTTTTCCACCGCAAGCTCAAGCCCGCGCACAATCGCTTCACCGGCGGCCATGCCGAGCGAACCGCCCATGAAATCGAAATCCTGCACCGCGATCACAGCGGCCGCGCCCTCGAGCTTGCCATAGCCGACCTTGACGGCGTCGTTCAGCCCGGTGCGGGCGCGCGCATCCTTGATGCGATCGGCATATCTGCGTTCGTCGCGGAATTTCAGGGGATCGAAGGCGACCTCGGGCAGCGCGATGTCGTACCAGGTTTCGTTGTCGAAGATCGATTTCAGCCGCGCCACCGCACCCATGCGCATGTGGTAGTTCGAGCCGGGAATGACGAACTGGTTGGCCTCGACGTCCTTGTAGAACACCAGCTGACCCGAATCGGGGCACTTGATCCACAAATTCTCCGGCGTCTCGCGGCGCAGGATGTTGCGGATTTTTGGCCGGACCACATTGGTGAGCCAATTCATGCTTCGCTCCGAATGGCGATCATATCGCCATCGCCTCTCTCATTTTGACGCGTTTTCTTCACGCGAACCGGTATCCACTTCGCTCGAAAACGCTACGTCTAACATATGGCGGCCCGGACCAAACCCGGCAAGCCGCGATTCGCCGCCTGTCGCGCCCGCAATTGTGGCTTATTCCGCGGCCTGTTTGGCTCCCCGCACCCCCTGCGCCAGCGAAGCCACGAGATCGGCCACCGCTGCGACCGTCTTGGTGGTCGCCTGCCCCGCCGTGTCGAGGCTGTCGCGCAGCGCATCGACCAGCGCGGTACCGACAACGGCGCCATTGGCGTTCTCGGCGATGGCGCGCGCAGCCTGTGGTGTCCGGATGCCGAACCCAACACAGACCGGCAATTTGGTATGGCGCTTGATGCGGGCAACCGCATCGCCCACGACCTTGGAATCCGCGGCCGCGCTGCCGGTGATGCCAGTGATCGAGACGTAGTAGACAAAGCCCGAGGTATTGGCGAGCACCGCCGGCAAGCGCTTGTCGTCGGTGGTCGGCGTCGCCAGCCGGATGAAGTTCAACCCGGCCTTCAGCGCCGGCAGACACAATTCGGTGTCTTCCTCCGGCGGCAGGTCGACGATGATCAACCCGTCGACGCCCGCGCTGTTGGCGTCGGCGAGAAATCTGTCGACGCCATGGATGTAGATCGGATTGTAGTAGCCCATCAGCACCAGCGGCGTGGTATTGTCGCCCTGACGAAAGCCGCGCACCATTTCGAGCGTCTTCTTCAAGGTCATGCCGGCGTTGAGCGCACGCAAGCCGGCCGCCTGGATCGACGGGCCGTCTGCCATCGGGTCGGTGAAGGGCATGCCGATCTCGATGACGTCGGCGCCCGCCTTCGGCAGCGCCCTGATGATCTCGAGCGAGGTTGCGGGATCGGGATCGCCGGCCATCAGGAAGGTGACCAAGGCCGAGCGGCCCTGCTTTTTCAACTCGGCGAAGCGGGCGTCGATGCGAGTAGTCACTTGTTCTTCCCCCGCAAAATATCCGCCACTTGCGGAATGTCCTTGTCGCCGCGGCCGGAGAGATTGACGACCATCAGATGGTCTTTCGGCCGCTTCGGCGCGAGTTCGGTCACCTTGGCGATTGCATGCGCCGATTCCAGCGCGGGAATGATGCCTTCCAGCCGCGACAGTAGTTGAAACGCGGCAAGCGCCTCTTCGTCGGTCGCGGACAGATATGTGACGCGGCCGGTCTCATGCAGCCAGGAATGCTCCGGCCCGATCCCGGGATAGTCCAGTCCGGCCGAGATTGAATGTGCATCCTGAATCTGACCGTCGCCATCCATCAGGAGATAGGTGCGGTTGCCATGCAGCACACCGGGCCGGCCGCCGGCGATCGATGCCGCGTGCAATTGCGTCAAACCATGGCCGGCCGCCTCGACCCCAAAAATCTCAACCGAGGGATCGTCGAGAAACGGATGAAATAATCCCATCGCATTGGAGCCGCCGCCGATACAGGCGATCAGCGAATCCGGCAGCCGGCCTTCGGCCTCTTGCATCTGTGCGCGGGTCTCGACGCCAATGATTGACTGGAAATCGCGCACCATCATCGGATAGGGATGCGGTCCGGCAATGGTACCGATGCAGTAATAGGTATTGTGCACGTTGGTCACCCAGTCGCGCAGCGCCTCGTTCATTGCATCTTTCAGCGTCCGCGTGCCCGATTGCACCGGGATCACTTTGGCCCCCAGCATTTCCATCCGAAACACATTCGGCGCCTGACGCGCAACATCGACCGCGCCCATATAGACTATGCACTCGAGCCCGAAGCGCGCACATAGCGTCGCGGTCGCGACGCCATGCTGACCGGCGCCGGTCTCGGCAATGATGCGCTTCTTGCCCATCCGCAGGGCCACCATGATCTGGCCGAGCACGTTGTTGACCTTGTGCGAGCCGGTGTGGTTCAGCTCCTCGCGCTTGAAATAGATTTTTGCGCCGCCGAGGCGCCCGGTGAGCCGCTCGGCGAAATATAGCGGCGACGGCCGGCCGACATAGTCCTTTAGGTAGCCGTTCATTTCGGCGTGGAACGCGGGATCGGCCTTGGCGTCGGCATAGGCTTTTTCCAGATCGAGGATCAGCGGCATCAGCGTTTCCGCGACAAAGCGTCCGCCAAAAATGCCGAAATGCCCGCGCGCGTCCGGGCCGCTGCGGAAGGAATTGGGTAGGTTTGGATTCATTGTTGCCCTTCGTCATGGCCGGGCTCGTCCCGGCCATCCACGTCCTTACTTGCTTCGAGTTTCAACAGACGTGGATGCCCGGGACAAGCCCGGGCATGACGACGTTGAATGGTTTGCCGCGCTCATCGACTGCCTGCGCCGGCAAGAGCGGTATGCCGCTCGGCCGCCCGCGCAGCGCGAATGAAGGCGCGGATCATCTCGCCGTCCTTGACGCCCGGCTCGCGCTCGACGCCCGAGGACACGTCGACGCCGCCGGCGCGCGTGACACGCAGGGCTTGAGCGACATTTTCGGCATTGAGGCCGCCGGAGACCATGAACGAAAGTTTCAAATCGAGATGTTCGAGCACATGCCAGTCAAACACCGCGCCAAGGCCGCCGGGACGAGGGGCGCCCTTGGGCGGGCGGGCATCGAACAGGATGCGATCAGCGACCGCCGCATAGCCCGGCAGTGCAGCGAGATCGGCCGCGCCTTCGACGGCAACTGCCTTCATCAGCTCAAGTCCGAATTTCTGCTTGATGTCGCGCAGCCGTGCCGTCGTCTCCTTGCCATGCAGTTGCAGTATGTCCGGTTGCAGCGCTTCGACAATGTTGGACAGCGTCGCGTCGTCGGCATCGACCGTCAAAGCGACCTTCACTGCACGTCGCTTGGCCTGCCTGCCGAGGTCGCGCGCGGTCTCCAGAGAGAGATGCCGCGGCGACGGCGGAAAGAATACGAAACCCACCATGTCAGCGCCGGCGTCGAGGGCTACCTCGAGCGTCTCGCGCGTGGACAGGCCGCAAATTTTGACGAGCAGAGACATGGCTTCTTTGGCTTTAAGGTTTCGGGCGGCCAGAACCGGCTGAAGAGCGGCCCTAGCGGGCGGGTTCTACAACGTCGCGCCCTGCTTGTCTCGTCCGGAAGTCCCGTACAGACCCCCCTGCGAGGGAGCCGGGAGGCGCTCTCGATCATAGCGCGTTGCGACCGCGGCCGTGCGCAGATCCGCGACCTCTGAGCGCGCCGCCCTCGCATCGGCCTCATGCTGCCGTGCCGCCCGGCGCCAGCGGCGCTGGCGGAACCAGGTCGCCGAGCCGCCCGCCACGACGCCGATGATCGCAACCAGGATGATGACGATAAACAGCGGAAGGCGGATGGCGACCGAGGGGTCGGCCGAATTGAACGGATCGAACGACAGGGTGACGAAATGCCGGTTGGCCACCGCGAAGACGATGAAGATCAGGCCGAGCGGAATGACGATCAGGGCTGTAAGGAATTTTCGCATGACGATCGCTCGTGTTGATCGAGATCGGCCGGCGCCTCCCGCAACCACGGTCACTCGCCTTAGCGACCCAATGAGGCGCCGACTGAAAACCTTACGCGCCCGCTTCCGGCGTCTCGCGGTTCAACCGCTCGCGCATTTCCTTGCCCGTCTTGAAGAACGGGACGCTCTTCTGGTCGACCGGCACATGGGCGCCGGTACGCGGATTGCGTCCCGCGCGTGCGGGGCGGTGCTTGACCGAGAAGGCGCCGAAGCCACGCAGTTCGACCCGGTCGCCACGCGCCAATGCGGCGACGATTTCATCGAGGATCGCGTTCACAATGTTCTCGACATCCCGCTGGTAGAGATGCGGGTTGTGCTCGGCGATGCGCTGAACAAGCTCGGATTTGATCATTGAGAATGAGACCCGGCGGCGTATGGTTATCCATTTCCGTGAAAATGCCTTGAACTGTCAAGACGCTAAATCAATTTTGGGCGGCGCGAAATGGCGTGACAAATGCCTTCGAGGCGGATTGTGGCAGTACCCGCGATGCGGGAGAAGCTGGTCAGGACGGCTTCGGCGGCTCAATTGGTCCCTGCCGGATGCCATAGCGCCAGCATTCCGTCGAGACCAAGGCGATCGACCGCCTGCGCCACGCCGGCCTGCTCAATGTGACGTGCGATCGAGCCCAGGCCGAGCGCATCCAGCGCGATGGAAGCGGCGGTTCGCAGGAACGTCAGGTCGCCGAAGCGCGGGCTGAGCTTGTAATCGCGCACCGGCAGATCGCTCTTGACGTTCTTGTTCGCGACCAGCCAGGCCAGCGCGGTTTTCTCGTCGCCAAGCTGATCGATCAGCTTGAGATCGACCGCCTGGCGGCCGGTGAAGACCCGCCCGTCGGCAACTTTCTCGAGCAATGCGTCATCCATGCCGCGCCGCTCTTTCACCAGTCCGCGAAACCACGCATAGGAATCCTTTACCAGCGCATCGAGCGCGGCGCGCGCTTCCGGACTGGTCGGCTCGAAGCCGTTCGGCGCTGCCTTTAGCGGCGAAGACTTCACTTCCTCGACCTTAACGCCGACGGTTTTCAAAAGCTCGGTCAAATTAGGATACTGAAACAACACGCCGATCGAGCCGACCAGCGAGCTTTGCTGGGCGACGATGTGGTCGGCGGCAACCGCCGTGATGTAACCGCCGGAGGCCGCCAGCCCCTCGACCACCACGACCAGCGGCTTCTTCGCCTTCAGCCGCACCAACGCGTCATAGAGCTGTTCGGAGCCGGCGGTGGTGCCGCCCGGCGAGTTGATGTGGACGATGACGGCGGCGGCCTCCGACTTCTCCAGCCGCTCCAGCGCCTCGACGCGTTCCTGGTCGCTGCGGATCAGGCCTTCGATGTTGATGCGCGCGATCGAGCCCGAGCTCGTCAGCGCGCCGCGTCCGCCCGGGGTCGCGACC
>JBATYU010000137.1:0-12217 GCA_049674245.1 Bradyrhizobium sp.
TGACGCGCGAAGGCTATTACAACAACGTGCCGTTCCACCGGGTGATGGATGGCTTCATGGCGCAGACCGGCGACGGCAAGAATTTCGACGGCACCGGCGGATCGAAATATCCCAACTTGAAACAGGAATTTTCCAACGTTCACTTCAAGCGCGGCATCGTCGGCATGGCGCGGCGCGGCGACAGCGTCGACAGCGCGAACTCGCAGTTCTTCGTCATGTTCGCAGATGGCGGCAGCCTCGACGGCCAATACACCGTGATCGGTGAAGTCGTGCAGGGCATGGATGTGGTCGACAAGCTGAAGAAGGCCCCGCCGGGATCGGCGGGGGGCGCTGTCACCGATCCCGACAAGATGGTAAAGGTGCAAGTCGCATCCGATATCAAGTGAACCGTGGTGAGGCTGCGTCACCATGCGTTGGTCTGGCTCGCTGCGGCGCTGCTGTGCGGCCCGCTCGCGTCCGCCGCGCGGGCGCAAGCGGCCGAAGTCAACACCCTCAAGGAGGTGTTTGCAAAACTATATAGCTGCTGGAAGCCGCCACCGCTGTCACTCGCCAATCCGATCGACATCACGGTGGTCGTCAGTTTCAATCGCGCCGGCGAAATTTTGGGCCATCCCCGGATCACCTATGAGTCCGGCCAAGCCACCGACAACGACCGTTTGATGTACCGCGTCGCGGTCATGGAGGCATTGCAACGCTGCTCGCCGATGCCATTTACCGATGCAATGGCCGGCGCCATCGCCGGCCGGCCAGTCGCCGTCCAGTTCCACAACAGGAAACCTCCACCCCAACCGACAGAGAAAAAAGCATGGCTGTATCGGAAAATACTTTGATCCTGGAGACCACGCAGGGGCCCGTCACCATCGAAATGCGGCCGGATCTCGCGCCCGGCCATGTCGCGCGGATCAAGGAACTGGTTCGCGAGGGTTTTTACGACGGCATCGTGTTCCATCGCGTGATCGAGGGCTTCATGGCGCAAACCGGCTGCCCGCAGGGCACCGGCACCGGCGGCTCCGGCAAGAAGCTCAAGGCCGAGTTCAACAAGGAGCCGCATGTGCGCGGCACCACCTCGATGGCGCGCGCGGCAAGCCCCGACTCCGGCGACAGCCAGTTCTTCATCTGCTTCGACGACGCATCGTTCCTCAATGGCGAGTACACGGTCTGGGGCAAGGTGACGTCGGGCATGGAGAACGTCGACAAGATCAAGCGCGGCGAGCCCGTGAAGAATCCGGACAAGATCGTGAAGGCGCACATGGCCGCGGATGCGGCGTGATTTTCCTCATGGTGAGGAGCGTGCGAAGCACGCGTCTCGAACCATGAGGCCACTGACCGCGCGGTAGCTCGGCCTTTCTTCGATACCCCGCCGAGCTGGCGGTGTCCGCGCTGTTTCAGGACCCGAGTATCAAATCGCCAAGCTGGACGGACTGGTTAGCGGACTATACCAGGGGAGAATTCAGGGTCTCAGACGTCTAGGGGGACGGTGCCGTGATCGACGGCAGCCTACTGCTCCGCGGGAGCGTCATTAACGGCAGCATGCAGTTTTTCGGCGAGCAAATCACCGGCACGCTCTCTTGCACTGGCTGTGCCATTGAAGGCAGACTCTGGAAATCCCGGCGATTAGCTGCAGATTTCGAGACTCACCGGCGGGTAAGGTGTCACGCGATGAAGGAAGGAGACTGATGGCGCGGCCGATGATCGCAGACGGGAGGGGGCACGACGTCTTCCCGACATCCGAGGAGGAGCTGCTTGCGGAGCTGCGACGGCTCGACGACGAGTTCCGGGCCGAAGGGGAGCCGCGGATCGCGGTCATCTACGGCGACCCGGAGGCTGAGGTGACGCCGAAGCTGTCCATCGGGCTGGGCGGCGACGACGCCACGCTCTGTTACGACCACGGACTCTCCAGTGCGTGCAGTCGTGGCCGCCATCGCGACGACGAGAGCGAGATCGGCTACGCGTACGGCGACGGCTACTCGGAGTTTCGCGGCTGGACCCGGATCTCCCGAGAGGACGCGCTCAGTAGCGCCGGGGAATTCTTCCGCACCGGCCATCGACCCACCAATGTGGACTGGGTCGACCTGTGACCGCATGCGCGCTTTCGGAGCTTAGCCATACTCTGCGCCAGCAGTCCGCCGCAAAGATATAAAAGTGTTTAGATCAATCCCTAGGCATTTGCCCCCGATCATGGACGTTAAAAGGGATTATAGGAGCGGCCGCTTAATGACACTGACTTGCCGGTGGAGGAGCCGCCCGCAGCATCAATAGCGCAGTAGCCTGCGCCCGATCGTCAAACGTAACTTCGCCAGCTAGCACCCGAAGAAAATCATGCGCACCGATCTGTTCGACTTCGAACTGCCGCCGGCCTCGATTGCGCTGCGCCCGGCACGCCCGCGCGACGCCGCGCGGATGCTGGTGGTACAGCCCGACGGCGTGTTGCGCGATCGCCTGGTCAGCGATTTGCCGCAATGGCTCGAGCCCGGCGACCAGCTCGTCGTCAACGACACCAAGGTGATACCGGCCCAGCTGAGCGGCCGCCGTATCGGCCGCGACACTGAGCCCAAGATCGAGGCGACGCTGATCAAGCGGCTCGACGGCTCGCGCTGGCAAGCGCTGGTCAAGCCGGCAAAAAAGCTATCGCCGGGCGACAGAATCCGCTTTGGCAATGAAGGCAAGGTGTGCCTGCTCGGCCATCTCGATGCCGAGGTCGAGGCCAAGGGTGTTGAAGGCGAGGTCACGCTGTCGTTTTCGTTTCACGGCGCCGTGCTTGATCAGGCGATCGCCGATCTCGGCCACCCTCCATTGCCGCCTTACATCGCCTCGAAACGCGCGCCCGATGACAGGGATGTGGCCGACTACCAGACCATGTTCGCGGCGAACGAGGGCGCGGTCGCGGCTCCCACCGCGGGGCTGCATTTTACGCCCGCGCTCGAAGCGGCGTTGCGGGCCCACGGCGTCGAACTGCATCGGCTGACGCTGCATGTCGGGGCAGGGACTTTTCTGCCGGTGAAGACGGACGATACGGAAGGCCACAAGATCCACGCCGAATGGGGTTTTGTCACCGCTTCCACCGCTTCGGCACTGAACGCTGCCCGCGGCAAGGGAGGCCGTATCGTCGCAGTGGGCACCACCTCGCTGCGGCTGTTGGAAAGTGCCGCCGTGCCGGACGGCACGATCGCGCCGTTCGAGGGCGAGACCTCGATCTTCATCACGCCGGGTTATCGCTTTCGCGCAGTCGATATCCTGTTGACCAATTTTCATTTGCCGCGCTCGACGCTGTTCATGCTGGTATCGGCCTTTTCCGGCCTCGACACCATGAAGCGCGCCTATGCCCATGCGATTGCCGCCGGCTATCGCTTTTATTCCTATGGCGATGCCTGCCTGTTGTTTCGTGCCCGCGAGTAGGACGGGATAGCTTTTCGTCCAGTCCCGACCGGAAGCCAGCAAACATCACGAGGTGGTCACAGCCTATCGATCAGGAGCTTCACCGAAACGGAAGTAGACATCGGCCTTCATTCCGACCGAGAGATCTCCTGATCCCGTCAATCCGACCATGACCCGAACGATCTCCACGTCGGTCTGGTTGCGCGATCCAGGCGGCTCAAGGCGGCCGGGCTCGACCAGCGGCGCGATCGACGAGACGATTCCCTCGAACTCACGACCGGGAAACGCGGCTGCTCGTACGGTTGCCGCCTGTCTAACCTTGATTGACCCCAGGTCGCGTTCGTCCAGTTCCGCGCGCACGCACAAGGCCGATAGGTCGGCGAATTGCAGCGGCGGCTGCGGCGAACCAGGCGAAACCAGCTCGCCCACCCGCACATTGACCTGAAGCACGGTGCCGTCGGTCGGCGCCCGGACCGTCATCTTGTCGAGGGCCGACCGCGCCACGGCGTATTCCGACCGGGCGACACTGAGCAGGCCCTCCGGCGCGGTCGGCAAGGGAGCGTTGTCACCAAGGGCACGAAGCTCTTGTTGGCGCGTCGAGAGTTCATTCTGGGCACGCGTCAATGCCAGGCGGGCAGCGGTCAGGTCGGCGTCCGGCCCGCCCTTGGTCCGCGCCTTCGTGGCAGCCCGATCGACGACGGATTGCGCGTCGTATACCGCCCGCTCGGCATCGGCCACGGCATCTTCGGCCTTGCGTCGTGTTTTGGCGCTGCCAGTCGCCGACCTCTCATCCCGCGTGCGCTCGCGCATGGAGACCTGCGCCTCCGCCGCCGCCAACCGCGCCCGGAGCTCTTCGTCGGCGAGATGAACCAGCGGTTCGCCGGCAAACACCTTGTCATTGACCTTCACCAGCACCTTGTCGACCACCCCGATCGCCGCGGTTGCGACCTTGATCTGGCCGGAGCAAGGTTCGACCCGCCCGGGCGCGACCGCCTGCCACTGCCTCTCCTTCGGCTCATCGGGCGACAGGCCCCAGAATGCCGGCTTGATGGGGCTCGTTGCCGCAATCGCCATGAAGATTCCGGCGGCTGCAATCAGACCGAGGACGGCGACCAAGGCTGTCCGGCGCTTCGACATGACGTGTCGTCCTCCCGCTTTCTTGAATTCATTGCAGCTTCGGCAGTTTAGACAGTCTGATTCCGCCGGGCCCCTCGCCGGTGATCCGTCCGTCCTCGATATGCACGACCCGATCCGCGAATGGCAGCAGACGTGGATCGTGCGTCACGATCAGCACAGCGTGCCCCCGTTCCCTGGCGATTTCAGCAAGTATCTTCATGATCGCCCGGCCGTTCTCGCCATCGAGCGCGGCCGTGGGCTCGTCCGCAAGAATGACGGAGGGGTTTCCGACAATGGCGCGCGCGATCGCGACGCGCTGCTGTTCCCCGCCGCTGAGTTCGCGTGGGAACGTTTTCATCTTGTGCGCGAGACCAACCTTGGCCAACGCCTCGCGCGATTTTACTTTTGCAGCTCTCGAGGGCTCACCGCGCACATCCAGCGCCAGGCGGACGTTGTCGGTGGCCGATAGGGTCGGAAACAGGTGAAACGACTGGAAAACAAACCCCACATGCTCTCGCCTGAGGCGAGCTAAGTCCTCAGGCCCGGCGCCGGCGGTGGATTGTCCGCAGACACGAACGCTCCCGTCGGTCGGCGTCAACATGCATCCGAGAATCGACAAGAGCGTGGTTTTGCCGCTCCCGGAAGGTCCCATCAGCAGGGTCAGTTCGCCGCCCTTGAGCGCGAGGCTGACGCCCTTGAGTGCCGCCACCTTGGCAGCGCCGCTACCAAGGTCCTTCGTCACATCGGCCGCTTCGAGCACGGGTTCGGTCATCGCGTGAACACCATCGCAGGATCGATACGGGTGACCTGAACGATCGCCGCAATGGCCGACCCGACGCACATCACGACGGTGAGCAGGAACAGGCCGACGAGAAGTGCAGGCGTGATGACGATCGGCAACGCGGTTGCCTCGGTCAATCGCACGACGGCCTCGCCGACGAGCGCTGCGATGGAGAAGCCGATGATGGCACTGAGCAGCGCCTGCCAGACGATCACGTTGTAGATATACCTGCGGGACGAACCCATGGCGCGAAGCGTGGCAAATTCGTTCAGGTGTTCTTTGGTGCTTGAATAGAGCGTCTGGGCGACAACGACGGTGCCGACGATCACGCCGAGCAATGCGCCTGCGAAGAGAGCGGCACCGGCGCCCGTGCCGAATAGCCAGAACTTGCGGCTGCGCTCGTGAAACTCGGCGGGCGTCAGTACCTCGACGTCGTTGATGTTCGAGGTGAGCTCACGGCGAACCTGATTGAGATCGGCATCCTGGCTCAGACGAACCAGAAGATAGGTTGCCTTGCCGGACGGAACTCCGGTGTGAGCCCGCGCCCGATCGACGTCCATGAAGACGAACGGCGTGGTGGTGAATGAGCGGATGCCGCTGGTGACGGCGGCCACGCGCACGGGCTGCGACCGGATTTCGGCGATCGCCCCGATCCCCGAGACGCCAAGGCGATCGAAATAGGTCTTGTCGATCGCGACGGCTTTCGGGCCCGACAGCGCCTCGATCCGGCCTTCCACCAGGTTCCATGGCTGCAGACCGCCGGACCTCAGATCCGAGCCGATGACGAAAACCGGCGTCATCTCGCCGCTTGGCATTCGCCAATCCGCAAATCCGATCACCACGTGACTCGCATCCGCCACGCCGTTGATCGAAAGCGCGCGATAGCGCTCGCGCGTATTCAAGAGGGACGGATCCTCGAAGCACTTGGTGCCCTTCGGCATGATCCAGAGATCGGCGGATGCATGATCGATCATCGTCGTCACCATGCGCCCGAAACCCAGATACAGACCCATCTGCACCGTGACCAGAACGATGGAAAACACGATCCCGATCACGGTCGCGACGAAGCGCAGCCGGTCATGAAACAGATTTCGGAGTGCGAGGGTGAACACCAATGGCATGTTACAGGGACTTGAGTTGTCTTCCGTCCAGCGTCGATTCAATCTTCACGCGCCGTGCACTCCGCCTATGGTGGCATTTAGTCGGGAAAGCCGCAGCGCGCCGCCCATGGTGGCAGCGATGGCCCAACTCATGACAAGGGTGGCTCCGAACACGATCGCGGCCTTGAGGATAGCAAACAACGCGGTGCCCAGCAGCGCATATTGCAGCCAGACGGCAAACACATAATGGAGCAGATACATTCGGTAGGCGTTGGCTGACAGGCTGTCGGACTCCCACCGCCGCCAATGTGCAAAGCGCAGGCAGATCGAAAGCGCACACAGGCAGCCCGCAGCACAGGCGACAACAAAGCCCATACCGGCCGCGAATTTCGCGATCAGGGGAGCGTTGCCCCAATCCGCCATCGTCACCGAGGTCGGCGCGGCCCAAAGCAGAAAACCGGCAAAGGCTGCGGCGAGCCATGCCCTCCAGCGCCGCGGGAGAGCGCCGTGGCAGTCGAGCAGGCCGCGGTCGAGGCCATGGGTCCCGACCGCAATGCCGGCAAGGAAATAGACGAGATAGTGCAGCGGGCGGCTCGGCTGAAAGCCGATGGGGCCGATGTTCACCCATGCAAAGGGTGAATAGACGAGCACCAGGGGAACATAGGCGAGCGCCGAGATCGCCAGCAGAACGGCAAAGAACCGCACCGGATTGCAGCCGGCGAAAGCCACCGGCCGGGCAAGATGCCGCTCCAATCCGGGAATGAACCGGTGCGCCACAGCCGCAAGAATATTGAATGCCAACAGCTCGCCCAGGAACCACTGCGGTCCGCACGGCCAGAAGGGCAGTGCGAGCCAATGTTGCCAAAAGGCATCGAGGCTGGGGTCAACGGCAGTGGTGCGATAGGCCGCATAATAGGCGATCGGCGACAGTAAAACGACGGTCAGTACAAACGGCACGGCAATCCGCAACAGGCGGTCCGACAAGAACTTCCAGCTTCCCTTGCGCGCAAGGCTTGACGGCACGAACAGGCCCGAGAGGAAAAACATCAGGGTCATCAGACCCACATCCTGCCAGGCGCAGAACAGGTCGAAGCCGAACCATCGCTGGCTGTCAACGATCGGAAAAGCCAGCCATAGATAAGGCGCGCTGTCGAACGGATGCGCGGCAGGAGGCAGTGAAGCAAGGTAAGGAAGGACAGAATGGAACGCCAGCACGACCAGGATGACAACCGCCCGAAGATTGACGAGGGCAACGCTTGACCTGCTCATTGTCGTGCGGCCTCATGCCAACTCGCAAGATGTTAACTCGGACGACGGCGGCCTTGCAATGAGGCCCCTCTCGACTTCTTAAGAGAGTGCCCGTCTCGTACCGGACATGCTGCGCCGCAGGCCCAGTGGCCTGTTGCGCCCATGCCGGGTCCGTCGATTCAAGCCATCGCGCGCTGCGGCAACAATTCCGCGATCTGGATCGCGTTCAACGCGGCTCCCTTCAAAAGCTGGTCGGCGGCCACAAACATCGAGATCGAATGGCCGGAAGCGTCGCTGAGATCGTTGCGGATGCGGCCGACCAGGACGGCGTCCTGGCCCGCCGCATCGACCGGCATCGGGAAATGGTTCTTGACCCGATCGTCGAGGATCTTCACGCCCGCTGCGGCCGACAGGATTTTGCGGACCTCTTGCTCGGAGATCGGCCTTTCGCATTCGAAGGTGATCGCCTGGCAATGCGCGCGCAGCACGGGCACGCGGACGCAGGTCACGCCGATGGCGATGCGCTCGTCCTCAAAAATCTTTCTGGTCTCCCGGATCACCTTGGTTTCTTCCTCGTTGTATCCGGTCTCAGGATCGATCCTGGTGTCGTGATTGAAGACGTTGAACGCATAGGGGTGCGGCAGAACCTTCGGCTGATAGGCCCGGCCGGAAAGGTTCGCGCGCGTCGATTCCACGAGTTCCTCCATGGCTGCCGCACCCGCGCCGCTCGCGGCCTGATAGGTCGAGAGGATCACGCGCCTGATGCGGTTTTGCCGGTGGATCGGCCATAACGGCACGAGCGCGGTGATCGCCGAGCAATTCGGAACGGCAATGATGCCCTTGTGCTCGGCGATGCGGCGCGCGTTGATCTCCGGTATCACCAACGGCACGTTCGGATCCATCCGGAACGCGGACGAATTGTCCACGACGACGGCGCCGGCCTTGACCGCGAGCGGAGCGTACTTCCTGGCGATACCACTGCCGGCGGAGAACAGCGCGAGGTCGACGCCGTCGAATGAATTTTCGTCGAGCGCCTCGACGGTGATCTGCTGCCCGCGGAAGCCGAGCGTCTTGCCGGCCGAGCGCGCGCTCGCCAGCGCCTTGAGCCTGCCGACCGGGAAGCGGCGCTTATCCATGGTGGCGATGAATTCGCCACCCACCGCGCCGGTCACGCCGGCAATGGCAACAACGGGATCGTTCTTCACTTTCATCTCCATCAGGCAATAAAAAAGCCCCGGACCTTTTCAGGCGGGGGCTTCGGTCTAAGATAATGCGATCGTTCGACTACGCGCGCACGGCTCCCGAAGCCCGAGAAGGCTTTCCGGTTTTCGTGGTGTGTTTCGCCGTCGACATCATTGGCGGGACCATATGGGCAAGGCCGGTGCTTCGTCAACGGCTTTTGGACGGATTATCGGCGTCAACGAGGTTGCAACGGACGCAAGGGTTACGCGATAAGCCGTCATATGAGCCTTCCCAATCACTTCGAACTGCTGGCGACCGACGGCGAGGCCCGCACTGGCAGGCTGACCACGCCGCATGGCGCAGTGCGAACGCCCGCCTTCATGCCGCTCGGCACGGCAGGCTCGGTGAAGGGCGTGCATTGGCGCGACGTACGCGACGCCGGCGCGGATATCGTGCTCGGCAACACCTATCATCTGATGCTGCGGCCCGGCGCCGAACGCATCGCAGCGCTTGGCGGCTTGCAACGCTTTACCGGTTGGAACGGCCCGATGCTCACCGACTCCGGCGGCTTCCAGGTGATGTCGCTGGCGCAGCTGCGCAAGCTGAGCGAGAACGCGGTGACGTTTCGCTCCCATATCGACGGCGAAAAGGTCGAGCTGTCGCCGGAACGCGCGATCGAGGTGCAGGGGCTGCTCGGCTCCGATATCGCCATGCAGCTTGACGAATGCGTGCGGCTGCCGGCGGAGCGCGCCGACATCGAGCGGGCGATGCAGCTCTCGCTGCGCTGGGCGGAGCGCTCAAGGCGCGCGTTCGAGATGGCACCTGCCGGCACCATGCTGTTCGGCATCGTGCAGGGCGGCGACGTGCGCGAACTGCGGCAGACAAGCGCGCGCGGACTGGTCGAGATCGGCTTTCACGGCTACGCGATCGGCGGGCTCGCGGTCGGCGAGCCGCAATCGGTGATGCTCGCGATGATCGAGGAGGTCACCCCACACCTGCCCAAGGATCGGCCGCGATACCTGATGGGCGTGGGCACGCCCGAGGACATGCTGGAGGCGGTTGGGCGCGGCATCGATATGTTCGATTGCGTGCTGCCGACCCGGAACGGGCGTCACGGCGTGGCGTTCACCCGGTTCGGCCAGGTCAATCTGCGCAATGCCCGCCACGCCGACGATCCGCGACCGCTCGACCAAGAAAGCGCGTGGCCGCCGACGCGCGGCACTTCGCGCGCCTACCTGCATCACCTCGTCAAGTCGGGCGAGACGCTCGGCGCCATGCTGCTGTCGGAAATCAATATCGCGTATTATCAGCGCCTGATGGCGGACATCAGGGCGGCGATCGCGAAGGGAACATTCGAGAGCTTTCGCGAGCAAACGCGCGCCGGCTGGGCGCGCGGCGACATCGCAGCGTTATGAAAGCTAGTTGCAGACTAATCGCTTGACCGCATGCTTGGTCACGAATCCGTACCCGCAGGTATCGCAGGTCCAGAGATAGCTGATGACGTCGTCATGCAGGTAAGCCGACGCTTCCGCGGCCACCATGGAATCCGCGCAGACCGCGCAAGTCGGCAAATCGCTACCACGCGGGTCGGGGCGAGACGCGACGGCCGACAGGACTTCAGCAACTGCTGGCATCGTGACCTCCCTTGCGATCCGACCTACTCACCGGATTTTGGATTTGCACTTGGATTTGCACTTGGCACTCGTCGAGTTATACACCGATTTGTTTGACGATGTCGCAACACAAATGCGTTGCTTTTAGTTTATTTGGTTTCGTTCCGGTTTTTGCAGTGCAACGAAGTTGTGACCGCCGGGTTCTGAGCGCAGCCCGCCACAAGCTGTCCCTAATTGCGGAAGACCCTCGCATTTCACGCACATTGTCGCCACATGGAGTTCGTCATGGATGCAAAGTTAGCCACGGGTGCAGTGCACCCTCCCGGCCGCGGCCGGGTGTTCGACTCCATTGTCGATGCGATCGGCGACACGCCGATCGTTCGCCTGCGCAAATTGCCGCAGGCGCACGGCGTCAACGCGACCATCCTCGCCAAGCTGGAATATTTCAATCCCGCGGCGAGCGTTAAGGACCGTATTGGCGCTGCAATGGTCATTGCGATGGAGAAGGCCGGGCTGATCAACGCCAATACCGTGTTGATCGAGCCGACCTCGGGAAATACCGGGATCGCGCTCGCCTTTGTCGCGGCTTCGCGCGGCTACCGTTTGAAGCTGGTGATGCCGGAATCGATGTCGATCGAGCGGCGCAAGATGCTTCTCTTCCTCGGGGCCGAGATCGTGCTGACGCCGGCAGCCCAGGGCATGAAAGGCTCGATCGCCACGGCCGAGGAATTGGTGCGGACGACGCCGAACGCCGTGATGCCGCAGCAATTCAAGAACCTCGCCAATCCGGAAGTCCATCGCCGTACCACGGCGGAAGAAATCTGGAACGACACCGGCGGCAACATCGACATCTTCGTCGCCGGCGTCGGCACCGGCGGCACCATCACGGGCGTCGGACAAGTGCTCAAACCCCGCAAGCCGTCGCTCAAGGTCGTCGCCGTGGAGCCCGAGGAAAGTCCGGTATTGTCGGGCGGACAGCATTCGCCGCACAAAATTCAAGGCATCGGCGCCGGCTTCATTCCCGATATTCTGGACCGCTCCGTGATCGACGAGATCGTCAAGGTCAACAGCGCAGCCGCGATCGAAATGTCGCGTGCCCTGGCGCGCCATGAAGGCATTCCCGGCGGCATCTCCTCGGGTGCCGCGATCGCGGCCGCGCTGCAAATCGGCACGCGGGCCGAAAGCGCCGGCAAGACCATTCTTGCCATCGTGCCGTCATTCTCGGAACGCTATCTGTCGACCGCTTTGTTTGAGGGAATCTGAAAAATGGCGGACCAGCCGCGACGACCGAGAACCTTAAGCGACGCGCGCACCGAAGCGGAGGCGGCGTTCAAACGCACCACCACGAAAGTGGCGGAAGCACCGCCTAAGACGACGGCCCTTCCGGGTGTGAAGGAGCTGGTTTCGCTGCGGATCGACCAGGACGTGCTGGAACATTTCCGGGAGGGCGGCGCAGGCTGGCAGGAGCGGATCAACGAGGCGTTGCGAAAAGCGGCCGGCAAGTAGGCAGAACAGCAGCGGCCGGTGAGTTGGCTAGAGCGGGATGACTTTTCTTCGAATCGTCATCCCGCTCTATCTTTTTGTCTGAGCATGATCTCCGCGCAAACGCGTTCCGCGTTTGTCGCGAGGGAAAACCGGTGTCCACCCATCGGGTCGTAGCCCGAGGCCATGCTTTTCCGGATCATGCTCTAGATCCCGGCGGAAGCAAAAGGCCCGGCAACTAGAGCGGGCTGGGTTTAGGTTTGGTCATATCCGGCGTTGGCGAAGTAATTGGCGCATTCGTCCGGTGAGACGGTGTCGAG
>JBATYU010000138.1:0-1711 GCA_049674245.1 Bradyrhizobium sp.
GATGACGAAGCCATACAGCAGCTTGAAGCCGATGGTCGGGACCACGAAAAAGTCCATGGCGGCAATGTCAGGCGCGTGGTTTCGGAGAAAGGTCCACCAGCCTTGGCTCGGCGGTCCACGGCGCTTGGAGCCGGCTGAGGACTTGCAGGCCTGCGCCTTCCGTTCAAATAGATCTTCTCACCGCTAAGCCGGCGCTCGCCGTCAAGCGGTCGAGCATGTGCACCGGGCGTCAAACGAGGGGTTCAGCGGACCAGAAAAACCAGCTTGCCGCGAAAGTGGCGGGATTCGCTTACCCTGTGCGTGGCCACGGCTTCGCTAAGCCGATAGCGTGTCACTTCGGGCGGCCGGACGGCCCCTGACGCAACCAGCGCCACGATGCGCTCGAGATGCGGCCGATCGCGACCGACACTCGGCCGCAAGGCAATAACGTCGCTGCGGTCCGGTTTCGGCGCCTGTGCTCCAGAGGCAATAAAGGCCGCTCGGCCGCCTGGTTTCAGCACAGTGAACGACCGCTGCGCGACATCTCCGCCGACGGTATCGAAGACGGCATCGCAGTCTCTCACGATCTTGGTAAAATCCACAGCATTGTAGTCGATGATTTCATCGGCCCCGATTTTGTACAGATAATCATGGTTCGACGCGCTTGCGGTCGTGATCACTCGAGCACCCAAATGTTTTGCCAGCTGGATGGCAAAACTCGCGACACCGCCCGCTCCGCCCTGGATCAGGATCGTCTCGCCCGCCTGCAGTTTCAATGTGTCTTCGATCGCGCAGATCGCCGTCAACCCGGCAAGCGCCAGCGCAGCGGCATCGACATGCGACAGGTGGTCGGGTTTCTTTGCGACGATGGCTGCCTTGATCGCAATCTTCTCGGCATAGGCGCCCTCCTGACCAACGTCGCAGACGGCGAAGACCTCATCGCCGATACGGAGGTCCCTGACACCTTCCCCAACCGCCGAAACGACACCGGAGAAATCCCGTCCAAGAATATAAGGGAATTTCGAAAGCTGGCCCGATTTGCCCTCGCGGACCTTCCAGTCCGCGCCGTTGACGCTGGCGGCGACAATATCGACCACGACCTCGCCGGATGCGGCAACCGGATCCAGCATCTCGCCGAATTTCAGAACTTCCGGTCCGCCGTGTCGTTCGATGAAGGCAGCTTTCATTGTCATTCCCCGCGTTGGCGGACCAAGGTCGCATTTTTCATTGACGCATTCAAATTGGATGTCCGGGCTCCTGAAAACGAATCGGGGCCGCCCGGCACGAAGCGAGGCGGGCCCCGACAGGCTGCCGCCCGGACGGGACCGGGTTCCCGACGAAACGCTGTTGCAGCCGTTTTCCCTGGACCGCGAAGTCAGCCCGAAACGAAGATCTGCATCAATGGCCGCGACCAAACAACGAGGTGCGGTCATGGTGGCATTCATCCTCGGTTTGTATCAGCATTCCTGCAGGAAATATTTGGCCGCCGTTCGAACGTACAAACGGTGGACCTGAGCGCCCTGCTGTTCTCCGCGTAGCTCTCATGCGCTAATGAACGCTGAATCTGAGCCCCCGGAGAACTGCGTCCGTGAGGCGCGGGACCGGAGCCCCGGTCCGAGAAAGCCGTCGCTGATATCAACCTTGTCGAGCAGCTCGATAGCTATGCCCGGGCTGAACCCGCGGGCATCGGAAGGGGTGAGTCAGCGACGGCTCTTGCTCGGACACCGTGACC
>JBATYU010000139.1:0-2214 GCA_049674245.1 Bradyrhizobium sp.
CTTCCCTGTAGGCCGGCACGATCAGAGCGATGACGAGCACGGCGAGGAACGGCCAGTACCAGCGGCTCCAGACCGGCCAGCGCTCGCTGGCCGCCGGACGGCAGAGCGCGGCGAGCGACAGCAGGATCGGATATTCCGCGACCCATGAGAAGGTGAACGGCGCGATCAATCCGGCGAACAGGCCGCCGAGCATGCCGCCGAACGACAGCGCCACATAGAAGCCGGGGAGATATTTGGAGGCCGGGCGGGTGCGCGCCAGCTCGCCATGACAGGCCATCGCGATGACGAAGAAGCAGAGCAGATGTCCGCCAAGCGTTGGCAACAGGTTCTGCTCGCCGCCGATCGCGAGCAGCACGACCACGCCGGCGATCGCTACCGGCTGGGCCCGCAGCATCCATTTGTGCGGCAGCAACGGCCGCGACTGGAATACCAGCACCCAGGTCAACAGATAAAGCGACAGCGGCAGCACCCATAGCAGCGGCGCCGCGGCGACGTCGGTCGAGATATGCGCGGTCACCGCGATCAGGAGACCCGACGGCACCGCTGCGAGGAAGATCCAGCGCCCGCGCAGCATCCAGGGAGGCGCCGGCGCTTCGGTTTGCTCGGTCTGCATATCGGCTAGGTTGCGTGCCGGCGAACGCAGCAACAACACCCCGCAGCCCGCGATCAGCACAATCAATAATCCATAGCCGCCGGTCCAGATCAGGTTTTGCGTGCGCAGCGTGAACATCGGCTCCAGCAGCACCGGATAGGACAGCAGCGCCAGGAAACTGCCGATATTGGAGGACGCGTAGAGGAAATAAGGATCGGGCCCGGCGGGATGACCTGTGCGGACGAACCAGGCCTGCAGCAGCGGGTTGTTGGCGGCAAGCGCAAAGAACGGCAGCCCGATCGAGACCGCGAACAGCGCGAGCAGCCAGAATGCATAGCCCGAATTCGGCGGTTCGCCAAAGCCGCCTGCGATCGACAGCGGCAGCGTCAGCAACGCGAGTACCAGCAGCACCAGATGGACCGCGACCGGTATAGCACGGTTGCGGACCTGCATCAGGAAATGCGCATAGGAATAGCCGGCGAGCAGCAGCGACTGGAAAAACACCATCGCCACCGACCACACCGCCGGGGAGCCGCCAAGCCGCGGCAGCACCATCTTGGTGAACAGGGGCTGCACCGAGAACAATAGCAACGCGCTGACAAAAATCGCTGATGTATAGACCGTCAACACCAGCCGGTTCCGGCTCGCAGAAGGCTGCTCCGCAGCGGCGGACGGCTCGGGGGAATGCATAAAAGCTCCGGCTTATTTCCGGCGGACGCCGGACCGGCGCAAAAGAGCATATGGCGACACGGCGGGCAATGCGGGACGGGTGCTGAAAATCGCTGGGCGCAGCGTTGCGTCTTCGCTAAGAAGCGACAATACGATCAAACCTTCTTGAACCAGACATGAACGAGACGGACGTCGTCATCATCGGTGCCGGGCATAACGGCCTCACCTGCGCGGCCTATCTGGCGATGGCCGGCCTGCGCGTGAAGGTGGTCGAGCGTCGCAAGGTGGTCGGCGGCGCCGCGGTGACGGAGGAATTTCATCCCGGCTTTCGCAATTCGGTCGCGGCCTATACTGTCAGTCTCTTGAATCCGCGGATTATAGCGGACTTGAAATTGGCCGAGCACGGCCTCAAAATCGTCGAGCGCCGCGCCCAGAATTTCCTGCCCTCCCCTGACGGCCGCTATCTGTTGTCCGGCGAAGGCCGTACGCTTCAATCGGTCGCGAAGCTCAGCAGGCATGATGCCGATCGCATCGGGGCTTTCGCGCGAGAGCTCGAGGCCATTGCCGATGTGCTACGCCAGTTCGTGTTGCGCGCACCGCCGAATATCGTCGAGGGGTTTGGAACTGGGGCAATCCGCGAAGCGTTTAATGCGCTCGGCACCGCCAACATGCTGCGCACCCTTTCGCTGGAACAGAGCCGCGACCTGCTCGACCTGTTCACGCGCTCGGCCGGCGAGTTGCTGGACGAGCGCTTCGAGAACGATCTTGTGAAGGCCCTGTTCGGCTTCGACGCCATCGTCGGCAATTACGCCAGCCCCTACACACCAGGGTCGGCCTACGTGATGCTGCACCACGCGTTCGGCGAGGTGAACGGCAAGAAGGGTGTCTGGGGCCACGCCATCGGCGGCATGGGCGCGATCACGCAAGCCATGGCCCGCGCCGCGCGCGGGCAC
>JBATYU010000140.1:0-30860 GCA_049674245.1 Bradyrhizobium sp.
CTCCGGAACACAGAGGTATCTGTACGGCTCTTCGTTGTGAGCCAAATACCAGCGCCTTCCTTCCCAAAGGAAAACATCCTTTCCCGCCCAGTCTTTGGCACAAAGAAACGGTCTCGGATAAGGACGCGGATACTTCGCTTGGCCGAGCTCTTCAAAATGAATGCGCGACTCGTCCGTGCGTTGCGGAGAGACATACAGCCGTCCGCTCGGCGTGTTGGTCGCTGACACCTGCGGCAGGTGAATTTGCTGCAGCCAAGAGATCATTAAATCGTCCCATTGCATCCGCGAAAGCCAAGGCCAGGTTAGATACACGAGGAGTGCCAGGGCCAGGGCCATCACTATGTGCCAAAGCCAATCCCAGACTCCATACACGAGGAGTGCCAGGACCAGGATCACCGTCGCTGTCAACGACATGCCCAACCCTTTCTTTGCGTTAGCGCTAGGCTTGTGCACACGAGCGAATTCTTGCCAGGAGAAATGGGGGCAGGCACCACTTCGTTCCACTTTAATAGACTCTATCGCCCGCGCTCACGCAGTGGTCGTTCTCGACAAGAACTAAAAGAGAACAAATCGCGAGGGCTATAACCCAGCAAGACCCCTTTCATTTGAAAGCCGGAACGATTCCGGCAACACTATTTTGAATCCTAAGCTTCTGTTGCGTTAGGAATTTTTCATGGCACCCAGCGCCAATTGGAAGGGGTTCTTTCGCCTTTCCCTCATTACCTGCCCGGTCGCTCTGTATGCTCGATCTCGCCAAGCACATCGTCAACCAGAAGACCACCGACTTTGAACCGGCGAGGTTTGAGGACCACTACGAAGAAGCGTTGGCCGAATTGATCAATGCCAAACGCAACGGACCGATGATCGGGCCAAAGCCCCGGCCGCGCGCCGACAACGTCGCCAACCTTATGGACGCGCTCAGGCAGAGCATCGCTGGCGAGGCGTCAAGCAAAGGCAAGAGGCCGCGGAAGGCGGTCGCGGGGCAAAAGGAAATGCTTTTGCCGATCGAAGGAAAGCGCAGAGCTGAAAAGAAAGCGGCCAAGCCCGAGCGAACATCCAGCCGGCGAAAGGCTGGATAGATACAACCAGTGCCATCCACGACGTTTGGTTGGACTGACGCTCATCTTTCCGGTAATAGCTGGCCTGCGCTGAGGGCTTGCGAAGCGGAGCAAAATCCAATCGCTCAAAGAAATTCGTGAGCAATATCAGGATGGTCCCGTAGCTCAGCTGGATAGAGCGGCGGTTTCCTAAACCGTAGGTCGCATGTTCGAGTCATGCCGGGATCGCCAATCTAGCCCAATGTTCGTTGGGTTTCCCATCCGATGCAAACAGCCAGCCCGCAAAAGCTTGTGATCGAGGTCGGCAAAGCGACCTCGGTCTCGGCGCTGTTGATCCAGCCCAAGGACGCACGGGCCTGCTTTGTGTTCGCCCATGGCGCCGGCGCCGGCATGACACATTCCTTCATGGAGCAGGCCGCGGCCGGTCTTGCCGGACGCGGCATCGCGACGTTGCGTTATCAATTCCCTTACATGGAAAAGGCAAGCAAGCGGCCCGATTCGCCTGTTATCGCGCATGCAGCGGTGCGCGCTGCGGTGGCCGAAGCCGCGCGAAAATGCCCCGGCTTGCCGCTGGTCGCGGGCGGCAAATCCTTTGGCGGGCGCATGACCTCGCAGGCGCAGGCGAAGGCGCCGCTCGCCGGCGTGCGCGGGTTGGTATTTTTCGGCTTTCCCCTGCATCCGGCAGGAAAGCCCTCGACCGATCGTGCCGATCATCTCACCGAGGTTGATGTGCCGATGCTGTTCCTGCAGGGCACCAACGACAAGCTGGCGGAGATGCAGCTGCTCAAGCCTGTGGTCGAAAGGCTCAAGCCTCTTGCGATATTGCACGTCATCGAAGCGGCCGATCATTCATTTCACGTGCCGGCGCGCTCGGGGCGGAACGATCGCGAGGTCATGAATGAAATTCTGGACGCGCTTGCGGCGTGGGTCGCAGCGATCTAATCAAGAGCGACAAATCAAGACCAACAACAAGGGAAGATCGCCGTGAACGTCGAGGCCATCAAGAACAACGTAAAGGTCTGCATGTTCGACCAATACGGCACCGTCGTCGACATGCAGGGCGGGTTGACGGCGATCGCGACCCCGTTCCTCAAAGCAAAGGGCTGGGGCGGCGACCCGAATTCCTTCGTAACCTGGTGGCGGCGCACCCATTTCGAGAATTCAATGATCGATGCGCTGCTGCATCGCGAGCATACGCCCTATCGCGAGATCGGGCACCGTTCGGTCGCCCACGTCATGGACCGCGCCGGCATCAAGTATACCAAGGACGACGTCAGATATCTGGTCGGCGAGATCGAGAAGCTAAAGCCGTTTCCCGAAGTGCCGCCGGCGCTGGAGAAGCTGCATACCAGATACAAGCTGGTCGTGCTCTCCAATGGCGATCCGGACATGCTGGAGACGGCCAAGCAGCATCACAGGATTGCTTTCGATCGCGTGATCTCGGTGGCCGAAGCGAACTCGTTCAAGCCGCATGTCGCGACCTATGCCAAGGCCGCCGAACTGCTCGCCCTGAAGCCGGACCAGATCCTGTTTGTCGCCAACCACGCTTTCGATTGTATCGGCGCCAAATCCGCCGGCATGCGGACCGTCTTCATCGACCGCCGCAGCCGGCCGTTCGGCGAGACCCCGCATCAGCCGGACATTTTTGTGCCGACCATGAAGGATCTGGCGGACGCGATCGTTTAGCTGTCGCAGATCAGCTCGCGCGCGGACCGCCATAGATCTTGTCGCGCAGCCGCCGCATCCCGGCGAGCCAGCGCTCCCGGCTGGAGGCCTTGCGCTGCATGTATTCCTGCACCTGCGGGTGCGACAGGATCAGAAAGCGTTCTTCCTCCATCGCCTCGATCACCATGCGCGCCACTTCGGCCGGTTGCAGCACGCCGTCGACCCGCGCGGCGCTGGGGCCCGGCGTCGTCATGCCGGTCTGCACCGATTGCGGACACAGCACGGAAACGCGGATGCCGCGGTCGCCATATTGAATGGCGAGATGTTCGGCCAGTGCGACCGCGGCGTTCTTGGTCACGCCGTAGGGCATGGAGTTCAGCGATGCGAGCAGGCCTGCGGCGGAAGCGGTGTTGAGCAAATAGCCTGAGCCGCGCGCCAGCATTTTGGGGACCAGCGCGCGCGCCACGAATACGTGGCTCATGACGTGAACGCGCCAGCTTACGTCCCAGTCCGCGTCGGGCGCCGTCTCCTGCCCCTTGCGCGAGAGCCCGGCGTTGGAGAAAAACACGTCGATCGGGCCGTATTTGGCTTCAGTCGCCGCGATCAGCGCCTTGATGTCATCTTCGAGGCCAACGTCGGCGGTGACTGCCAATCCGTCGATATCGCCCGCGACCTTGGCAAGCCGATCGCGCGAGGTTTTCAGATCAGCGACCACGACGCCGCGCGCGCCGCTTTCCGCATAGGCACGGGCAACCGCCTCGCCGATACCGCTCGCCGCGCCCGTGACCACGCAAACCTTGCCTTTCACGTGCATGTTCTTGCTCATTTCTCTTCATGGCGGTGCGGGGCAACAGAGTGATACGACCGCCGGCACGCGGTCAACGTTCGTTTGCGATCGACTTTTCAAAAAACATGATCTCCTTGTCGCTGGCCTCGTGTTCGCGCCCGTGCGATGATCGCGCGGCGATCGATTTTCCGGAACATGGAATGCGTGAAATGAGGGACGAGACGACGTTGATGACAGTGCCTGCGGCGTCGCCGGCGTGGACGCGTGAGGCGGCCTGGTCGGTTTATCGGCTGCCGTTCAACGATCTCCTGTTCAAGGCGCAATCCGTTCATCGCCGGCATTTCGATCCGAACCGCGTGCAGCTAAGTAAGCTGCTCAACATCAAGACCGGCGGCTGTCCCGAGGATTGCGGCTATTGCAGCCAGTCCTCGCATCACGCGACCGGCCTTGCCGCCTCGAAGCTGATGGAGGTTGAAAAGGTCGTGGCGGAAGCGCGCAAGGCAAAGGCCGGCGGCGCGACGCGCTACTGCATGGGCGCCGCCTGGCGCAATCCAAAGCCGCGCGACATGGAGACGATCGTCGAAATGCTCGGCGCGGTGAAGGCGCTCGGGCTCGAGACCTGCATGACGCTCGGGATGCTCGACCGCGAGCAGTCGGACCGCCTCGGCGCGGCGGGGCTCGACTACTACAACCACAATATCGATACCTCGGAGCGCTATTATCCGAAGGTGATTTCGACGCGCAACTATTCCGATCGCCTCGACACGCTGGAAAATGTCCGGCAATCCGGCGTCAAAGTGTGCTGCGGCGGCATCCTCGGCATGGGCGAGGAAGAAGGTGACCGCGTCGACATGCTGGTGACGCTGGCAAATTTGGCCGAGCCGCCGGAAAGCGTGCCGATCAACATGCTGATCCCGATTCCGGGCACGCCGCTCGCCCAGTCGGCGCCGATCGCGCCGATCGAGTTTGTCCGGATCGTCGCGCTGGCGCGCATCATGATGCCGAAATCGTACGTCCGCCTGTCGGCGGGCCGTTCGGCGATGAGCGACGAGATGCAGGCGCTGTGCTTCTTCGCCGGCGCGAACTCGATCTTCGTCGGCGATACCTTGTTGACGGCCGGCAATCCGGAAGACGCTGAAGACCGCAGGCTGTTTCAGCGGCTGGGATTGCAAGCGATCTGATCGGGTTTGCATCAATCCCGTGTTCACGCCTGATAACACCCCTTGTCCCGCGCCTTCTGGGTCGCAAGGCCCGCCAGCATGTCGAGCATCGGCGTGGACAATCCCGCCGCCCGCGCAAACGCGGCCGGAGCGCGCACCAGCGCGTCGATCTCCATCGCGCGGCCGAGCTCAAAATCCTGCAGGATCGACGGCTTGTGCTCGGGCGCGGGGCCCGAGCGCGTGACACGTTTGACGTTCGCGCAGCAGCTTTGCCCGATCGCGTTCGCCTCATCGAGCAGGCGCGGTATCACATCGCGCAGCGCCGGTTCATCCCTGACCGCGCGTGCGGTTTGACCGGTCAGCAGGCACAGCACCGACATCGACATGTTGGTCAGGAGTTTGGACCAGATCGTTTCCCTGATCTGCGCCACCGGTTGCGATGCGATCGAAGCCTCGTTGAGCGTGACGCGCAGCCGCTCGATACGGACATCTTGCTGATCGTCGCACGCGCCGACCAAAAGCATGTTCCGTTCCGGCGATAGATTGGCAACCACGCCGGGCTCGACGACCTCGTTGGAGGAAAAGATCACGCCGCCGATGATCCTCGCCTTCGGGATCGCGGCGCGCAAGCCCCCGCCGGGATCGAGAAAGCCAAGGTCGGGCGGCGGCGGATGATCGGCGGGCAAGCCGATATCGTACCACCAGGGAATCCCGTTTTGCGCAAACACCACCGGCGTATCCTCGCCGAGCAGCGGCCGCAGGCCGCCCGCAAGACTGCTGACCCCGGTCGCCTTCAGCGTGCTGATGACGAGGTCCTGCGCGCCGAGATCAGCCGGGTCATCGGACGCTTTCACCTTTGCATTGAATTTGGCGTCGCCGACGCGCAAGGTCAGGCCTCTTTCCTTCACGGCTTCAAGATGCGGTCCGCGCATCACGCACGACACCTCATGTCCTGCGAGTGCGAGCTTAACCGCAAAATGGCTGCCGACGGCGCCCGCGCCAAAAATGCAGATCCGCATGGAGGAGGTTTTCCTGTTGGAAGGGGTCGACGGCGATGGGCCCAGTTTCCACAGCCTTGCCCCGGAGCGCAACCAGTCGCGATCGCTTGCGGCGGCTTGGGACATGTCCGCCTACCCAATGTTTAGCAACCCCGGCAGATGCTGCGCAGGCTCCTGTAAACCTCGTCGTCTTCCTGTCGCATTTGCCGCAGCGAATCCATCGCCTTTGTGTCGAAGGTCGGATCAGGTTTGCGCTTCGCGGCGAACTCGGCCTCCTGGCGCTGATAACAGGCTTCCCGCTCGGGCTTTGCCTGGATGAACCGGCATTGTTCCACGGCCAGGGCAGGAGCCGCGCCGAATGGCAGGCCGAGCAAAACGGATACAAGGATCTTCAAGGTCGTCGGTCCTTTGCCCCTCTGCTTTCGTCAGCTCGGTGGAAGAAGGGGCGATTACAGCGCTTCGCCTTTCCTGCTTACACTGGCAGCCCTTCGGCGCGATAGCCAAAATCCTTCGCCCCGGGCATGATGCCCCGCCCTTCCCGGAGCTCACCTTGCCCTCCAAAACCATCTTCGAACCCGCGCGCCAAATTCCGCTCTACGGCGAATATGAAATCGCCGTCCTCGGCGGCGGGCCGGCGGGCATTGCGGCCGCGGTCGCCGCGGCGCGGGCGGGACGGCGCACGCGGTTGGTCGAGCGCTATGGTTTCCTCGGCGGCATGGGCACGGCCGCGGGCGTGACGAATTTTTGCGGCCTGCACGCCAATGTCCATGGCAAGATGCATCGCCTGGTGCGGGGCATCGCGTCCGATCTATTGGCGCGCATCGATCATCTCGGCGGGCTGAACGCGCCGCATCTGATCCTCGGCAAGATTTTGGCGCAGGCCTATGACACGGCGGCCTACAAGATCGCGGCCGACGACCTGCTCGGCGCTTGCAAGGTCGATATGCTGTTCCACGCGCTCGGCGCCGGCGTGGTGATGCATGATGCGCGCCGCATCAACGCGCTGTTGGTGGAAACCAAGGCCGGGCGGCGGGCGGTGCGGGCCCGCATCTTCATCGATTGCTCCGGCGACGGCGATCTCGCGGCCTGGGCCGGCGCGCCGTTTGAAGTGGGCGACAATCAAGGCGGCATGCTCTACCCATCGATGATGTTTCGGCTGAACGGCATCGATCCCGAAAGGGCGGGCGACGCCTGGCGGACCATACCGGCGCTGATGGAAAAGGCCGAAGCCGCCGGTACGCACAAATTCCCGCGCAAGGGCGCGATCGTGCGGCCGCAGCGCGCTGGGATAGAATGGCGAGTCAATTTCACGCAATTGAAACGCGACGACGGCAGTGCCATCAACGGTCTCGAGCCCGACGATCTCACCAGCGGCGAAATCGATGGCCGCCGTCAGGCGGTCGCCGCGTTCGAATTCCTGCGCACGGTGCCGGGCTTCGAAAAATCCTACATCGTCGATCTGCCGCCGCAGCTCGGCATCCGCGAAACCCGCCGCGTCGTCGGCGGCTATATGCTTTCCGGCGAGGACGTGCTCGGCTGCGCCTCGTTCGAGGATTCCATCGGCGTCAACGGCTGGCCGATGGAGGTGCATGTTGCGGGCAACGTGATCTTCAAGTTCCCGCCGATCCCGGAATCGCGCGGTTTTAACGAGCTGCCCTATCGCATGCTCCTCCCCCAAGGCGTCGACAATCTGCTGGTCGCCGGGCGCTGCGCCTCCATGACCCATGACGGGCAATCGGCGGCGCGGGTCTCCGGCGCCTGCTTTGCGATGGGCGAAGCCGCCGGCTCCGCGGCGGCGCTTGCACTATCGGGCAACACGATTCCGCGCGATATTGCCGTCGAAAAGTTGCAACAAGCGCTGCAGCAACAGGGCGCCTTTATCGGGCGGGACCAGCGCCTGCCCGAGGGGCTGTAAGGGCCGACTGATGAATTCGAACCCGTGCCGCTTGCTCGGTAGCACCTCTCCCCTTGTGGGAGAGGTCGGATCGCGCAGCGATCCGGGGTGAGGGGTCTTGCTCTATCGATAGACCGTGACCCCTCACCCCAACCCTCTCCCACAGGGGGAGAGGGAGCCCACCGCCATTGCAGTGACATCGGGGCAATGCTTCAATCCAGTTGGATCTGGATCGGAATCAAAAAGAGACTTGGGAGAAACTGCATGAGGGGATGGGTGCAGCTCGCACTCGCGGGTTGGCTTATGCTGGCGGCGGGCGGGATCGTGCGGGCCGATGATCTGCTGAAAGCAAAAATCGGCGTGCTTCGGCTGTCGTCGTCCGCGCCGGTATTCATCGCGCAGGACAAGGGCTATTTCCGCGATGCCGGGCTCGACATCGAACTGAAATTCTTCGATGCGGCGCAGCCGGTCGCGGTGGCCACCACCTCCGGCGATATCGATTTCGGCATCACGGCGTTTACCGCCGGGCTTTACAATCTTGCCGGCAAGGGCACGCTGAAAGTAATCGGCGGCATGAGCCGGGAAAAGGCCGGCTATCCCCTGATCGGCTACTTCGCCAGCAATAACGCCTATGCCGCGGGGTTGAGAACGCCGGTGGATCTGGTCGGAAAACGTGTTGCGGTCACGCAGGTCGGATCGAGCTTTCATTATTCGCTTGGGCTGCTCGCCGACAAATACGGCTTCAAGCTTTCCGACGTGAAGATCGTGCCGCTGCAGTCGCTGTCGAACGCGGCGGCGGCGCTGAAGGGCGAAACCGTCGATGCCGCACTATTGCCGGTCTCGACCGCGCGCACGCTGATGGATTCCGGCGGCGCCAAATTGCTGGGCTGGGTCGGCGACGAGACGCCGTGGCAGCTGGGCGCGGTGTTCGCTTCGCCGAAGGCGCTGACCAACAAGGTTTTGGTGACAAAACTTCTTGCCGCGCTCGATCGCGCCGATCGTGAATATTACGACGTGATTCTGGCTGATGTCATCGACGGCAAGGCACCCGTCAACGAGACGACAAAGCCGTTGCTCGAAATCATCGCCAAATATACCAACCTGCCGGTCGAGCAAGTGGTCGGCAATTGCGCCTATATCGATCCGGACGGCAAGCTCGACGTCAAGAATGTCGACAACCAGATCAAATGGCTGCAGGAGCAGGGTTTTGTCGACAAGGGGTTCGATGCCGACGCCGTCATCGCGAAGGACTATGTGAAGCCGGATTGACGTGCCTCTTTTCGTCATGGCCGGGCTTGACCCGGCCATCCACGTCTTAGCTGAAGAGAAGGACGTGGATGCCCGGGACAAGCCCAGGCATGACGGGCTAGAACAAGCGTCTGAAGCAAATTAAGCGCAAATGGACCTGATCGCCGACCATATCAGCCACCGTTTCGGCGCGCTTGACGTGCTCGACGACGTCACGTTCACGGTTCGCGCCGGCGAGGTGGTCGCGATCGTCGGTCCATCCGGCTGCGGCAAGAGCACATTGCTGCAGGTCCTCGGCGGCTTGTTGCGGCCGAGCAGCGGCGCGGCGGAACTGCGCGGCGCGCCGCCGGCGGATAGCCTCAATCCGCTGACTTTCGTGTTCCAGGATTTCGCGCTGCTGCCCTGGTGCACGGTGGAAGAAAATGTCGAGTTTCCGCTTTCGCACACCGGCCTTGCCGCCACCGGGCGGCGCGCGCTGGTCGACGACGCCTTGCGCCGCACCGGCTTGAGCGATTTTCGCGGCACCTATCCAAAGCAATTGTCCGGCGGCATGCGCCAGCGCGTCGGCGTTGCGCGCGCGCTTGCGGTAAGACCTGCGATCCTGCTGATGGACGAGCCGCTGTCGGCGCTGGATTCGCAGACCCGCGAACTATTGATGGAGGATTTTGTCCGCCTGCTCGCCGATGGCGCGATGGGCGCGGTCTATGTGACGCATAATCTGGAGGAAGCGATACGGCTCGCCGACCGCATTGTCGTGCTGTCGCGGCGCCCCGGCCGCGTCCGCGAGACCGTCGCCATCCCGATGACGCGCCTTGAGCGCGGCGCGATCGATGCCCGCGGCAAGCTGCTGGCGTTGCAGGACGAGCTTTGGTCGCTGATCCGCGAGGAGGCGATCGACGCCGAGCGCGAGGTGGCGCATGCTTGACCGCTCGGGACGAGACGATCAGCCGTCAAGTGAGGCCGCGCCGGACACGCGGCCGGTAAAATTTCGCGGCGCGGGCTTTATCCCTGCTACCAGCCGCCATAGCGGCTGGATCGCGCTTTTGCTCGCCATCGCGCTGTGGCAACTGGCCGCCGGCACCGGTTGGGTCAATCCGCTGTTTCTCCCGGCGCCCTCGGCGATCGCGCGCGCGATCTATCAACTCGCCGTCTCAGGCGCGCTCTGGCAGCATCTGTCGTATTCGATCATGCGCATCGGCGTCGGCTGGATGCTCGGCACCACGGCCGGCGTGGTCGTCGGTTTTGCGATCGGGCTTTCGGCGCTGGCGCGCAGCGTCGGCATTACCTTCATCTCGGCGCTGTTTCCGATCCCGAAGATCGCGCTGTTGCCGCTACTCATCCTGTGGCTCGGGATCGGCGAGGAGCCGAAGATCGCGACCATCGCGCTCGGGGTGTTCTTCTCGACCGCGATCTCGGTCTATAGCGGCGTCGACAATGTGCCGCGCAACCTGATCCGGATGGCGCAGAGTTTCAACGTGCCGTTCACGAGCATCGTGCGGAAGGTGATCTGGCCGGGCGCGCTGCCGTCGATCCTCGCGGGCTTTCGCATCACCGCGTCGGTCGCGCTGCTGCTCGTGGTGAGCGCGGAGATGATCGGCGCGGAGTACGGTATCGGCGCCTTCGTGCTGCAGGCCGGCAATCTGATGCAGACCGATCAGCTCTTGGCCGGCGTCGTGATCCTGTCGCTGTTCGGGCTTGCGGTCGGCAAGCTGATCAATTTTTTGGAAACGCGGTTGTTGCATTGGCGGTGAGCCAGACTCGTCATGCCCGGGCTTGTCCCGGGCATCCACGCCTTTCTTTACTTCTGCAAGCAAAGAAGACGTGGATGGCCGGGTCAAGCCCGGCCATGACGAGGAGAGGTGAGAACCCTCACGCGTTGCCGCGGTCTTCGCGGAACAGATCGAGCTTCTGCTGCACCGGGCGATCCGAAAAACTGAACAGCACTGAGTCGGCGTCCGCCTCGTGGGTGACCCATTGCCAGCTCGGCACCACGAACAGGTCGCGCGGGCCCCATTCGAAGGTCTGCTCGCCGATCCGCGTGCGGCCCTTGCCTTCGATCGCGGCGAACACGGTAGCGTCGGTGGAGCGATAGCGCGCGGTCTTGAAACCTTTCGGCAATAGCTGGATGAAGGTGCCGATGGTCGGCATCGCGAAATCGCCGGTCTCGGGGTTGGAGAATTTCAGCTTCAACCCGTGACAGGCGTCCCACTCGTTGCGCGCCTTCGCGCTCTCCAGCGCCTCGCGGGTGTAGCTATAGGGATAGTTGAAGATCGGCGACGTTTTTGACTTGCGCTTCTCGTCGACCGGCAAAAGATTATGGCCGTAGCGCGCAAAGCTGTCGCCGGCGGGCCGCGTGATCTTCTGCTGGTCCTCGTCCGACCCTTCGGCAAAGGAGGCATCGAAGAATTGCACCATCGGAATATCGAGCCCGTCGAGCCAGAACATCGGCTCGGAGGTTTCGTTGGAGTGATCGTGCCACGTCATCGACGGCGTAATGACAAAGTCGCCGGGCGCCATCGCGGTGCGCTCGCCGTCGACCGCGGTGTAAGCGCCGTTACCTTCGAGCACGAAACGCAGCGCCGACTGGCTGTGCCGGTGCGCCGGCGCGACATCGCCGGGCACCACCATCTGCACGCCGGCAAACAGCGAGGTCGTGATCTTCGATTGCCCGCGCAAGCCCGGATTTTCCAAAACCAGCACCCGCCGCTCGGCTTCCCTGGCGGTGATCAGCTTGCCCGCTTCGGTCATGTAGTCGCGGATGGCGTCGAATTTCCACAGATGCGGCCGGCAGGCGCTCCGCGGCTCCGGCGTGATAAGATCGCCCATCACGTTCCACAGCGCCGAGAGATTCTCGCCGTCGATCTTCTTGTAGAACGCCTCGCGTTCCGGCGTCTTCTGCACGGCTTCCATGGCGCGCCTCCCGTCGTTGTCGTTTCGATTTATTGACAGCATACTTACAATATGGATAGCGTCAATCAAGCAAACCACAAATTTGAGGGGAGGTTCCGATGAAGCTGCACGGCTATTTCCGCAGCAGCGCGTCATATCGGGTCCGGATTGCGCTCAATCTCAAGGGCTTGCGCGCCGAGCACCTGGCCCACCACCTTCGCAAGGGCGAACAATGCGCGCCCGCCTATCTTGCCATCAACCCGCAAGGCCTGGTCCCGGCGCTGGAGGACGCGGGCGCCGTGCTGACCCAGTCGCTCGCCATCATCGAATGGCTGGACGAGACCCATCCCGAACCGCCATTGCTGCCGAAGGATCCGCTGCGCCGCGCCAAGGTTCGCGCCTTCGCGCTGGCGCTCGCCTGCGACACCCATCCGGTTCAGAATCTCAAAGTATTGGCGCGGCTGCGCGAGCTCAAATTGCCCGAGGAGCAGGTGACGGATTGGGCAGGCTGGGCCAACCGCGAAGGCCTTGCGGCCTGCGAAAAGCTGATCGCCGGCGAGGCTGGACCGTTCTGCTTCGGCGCCCAGCCTTCCATCGCCGATCTGTGTCTCATTCCGCAACTCGCCAATGCGCGGCGCTTCGGCGTCGACGTCTCCGCCTTTCCGCGGCTGTTGAAGGCCGAGGCGGCTGCGAAAGCCATGAAGGCGTTCGCCGACGCCGCACCGGACAAGCAACCCGATGCCGAGTAGACCATCACCCATCACCATGGACGCGGTCTACACCGCGCCGGGCTACCTGTTCCGGCGAATGCAGCAGATCGCGGTGTCGATCTTCATCGAGGAATGCAAGGCGCACGATCTGACGCCGGTGCAATATGCAGCGCTGATCGCGATCCACACCCATCCCGGCATCGACGCGACAAGGCTGTCGGCCGTGATCGCCTTCGACCGTTCGACGCTCGGCAATGTGATCGAGCGGCTGGAGGCGAAGGCGTTGATCGAGCGCAAGCCGTCGCGCGAGGACAAGCGGATAAAGCTGCTTTATCTGACGAGGTCCGGCGCGGCGCTGCTGCGCGAGATCATCCCGTCGGTCGATCGCGCGCAGGCGCGGATGCTGCAACCCTTGAAGGCCAGTGACCGCAAGACGCTGATGGCGCTCCTGACCCAACTGGTCGACCTCAACAATGCGGCGTCGCGGGTGCCGCTGCGCGCCGAGGACGCGCTCGAACATCTCGGGAAGTCGGGCTGATGGTTTTCGAGCCCCCGGTCCTGATCGCAGGCGGCGGCATCGGCGGCCTTGCCGTGGCACTTGGCCTCGCGCAAAAGGGCTTTCGCTCGATCCTGTTGGAAAAGGCTTCAGCGCTCGGCGAGATCGGCGCCGGCATCCAGCTCGGGCCCAATGCATTTCACGCCTTCGACTATCTCGGCATCGGCCAGGCCGCCCGCGGCATGGCGGTTTATATCGATCAGTTGCGCTTGATGGATGCGCTGACCGCGGACGAAATCACCCATGTCGATTTGCGCGAGGCGTTTCGCGCGCGCTTTGGCAACCCCTATGCTGTGGTGCATCGCGGCGACCTGCACGGCGTCTTCCTGAAGGCATGTCGTGAACATGCCTCAATCGAGCTGCGCGTCTCCAGCGAAGTTTTGGGCTACGATCAAGACGGTGTTTCCGTGACGGTGCATCTTGCCTCGGGAGAGCGCGTCACCGGATCGCTCCTGATCGGCGCCGACGGGCTGTGGTCGAATGTTCGGAAGCAAGTCACATCGGATGGACCGCCGCGGGTTTCCGGCCACACCACCTACCGCTCCGTAATCCCGACCGAACAGATGCCGGAGGATCTGCGCTGGAACGCGGCCACGCTGTGGGCCGGACCGAAATGCCACATCGTGCATTATCCGCTGTCGGGCTGGAAGGTGTTCAACCTGGTCGTCACCTGCCACAACGACGCGCCGGAGCCGGTGGCGGGCAAGCCGGTATCCGAACAGGAAGTGATGCAGGGCTTTACCCATGTGCATGAGCGCGCCCAAAGCATCATCCGTCATGGCAAGGACTGGCGGCTCTGGGTGTTGTGCGACCGCGATCCCGTCGAGCGCTGGATCGACGGCCGCGTCACGCTGTTAGGGGATGCCGCCCATCCGATGCTGCAATATTTCGCCCAAGGCGCCTGCCAGGCGATGGAGGATGCGGTGTGCCTGTCGCATATGCTGTCGCAACATGACGACTATGCGACCGCGCTCGAGCGCTACCGCGCGCAGCGTTTTCCGCGTACCGCAAAAGTGCAGCTGTTATCGCGCGCCATCGGCGAGCACATCTATCATCCCGCGGGCGAGCACGCGCGCCTGCGCAACGCCATCATGCGCGCCAAGACGTCGGAGGATTATTACCGCGACCTCGCCTGGCTCTATGGCGGCACGGGGTTGGGGGAGTAGAAGTTTTTCGTCATTGCGAGGAGCCAACGGGTCGCGCGAACGCGCGCCCGATGACAGGCTCAGCGACGAAGCAATCCAGGCTTCCCTGGACTCTGGATTGCTTCGCTCCGCTCGCAATGACGATCTCAGCGAGCTACGACTACATCCGCATCACCGCCTGGCGGTCGATCTTGCCGGTGCCGCTCTTCGGTAACGCCTCACGACCTGCTCCTCGCCGCTTCATAGCGCGCCATGAAGGCCGGCGACATCGCGCGCAGCCGCGCATCGTCGATCCGCCCCGAGCGGGTAATGTAGCTGTAGGCGAAGTCCATTGGATCGAGCCTCATATGTTCGGCGAAGTGCTCGTACCAGTCGGCGCTGGTGCGTGCCGCCGTCACCAGCTTTTTCACGATCGGCTGACGCTCGGCCTGATAGCGGGCGAGGCCGTTCGCAATATCCTTTTCCGCTTCCAGCGCCTTGGTCAGCGCGATCGCATCCTCGATCGCGAGCCGTGTGCCCGAACCGATCGAGAAATGCGCCGAATGCAGGGCGTCGCCGATCAGCACCATATTCCCTGACGACCAATTCTCGTTCCAGATCCACGGGAATTTGCGCCACACCGATTTGTTCGACACCAGCGGATGGCCGCCGAGGGTCGCCGCAAATATCTGCTCGCAGATGGCTTGCGATTGCTCGATCGATTTGTGTTCAAAACCGTAGGCGGCCCAGGTCGCCGCGTCGCACTCGACCAGGAACGTGCTCATGCGAGGGGAATAGCGGTAGTGATGGGCGTTGAATGCGCCGAGGTCGGTGCTTACAAAAGTCTGCGACAGCGTCTCGAAGCGTTTTGTCGTGCCGTACCAGGCAAACCTGTTGGTCGAATAAGAGACCTGCGCGCCGAATTGCGTCTCGAAGCTGCGGCGTACCAGCGAGTTCAGGCCATCGGCGGCGACGATCAGGTCATAGCCTTTGAGCTGATCGACCGACGAGATCACCGTGTCGTATCGCGGCGCGACATCGACCGCGCGCACGCGCTCTCGCAGGATCATCAACAGCTCAAGCCGGCCGATCGAGGAGAATCCGACGCCATCGATCGCGACGCTTTGCCCGCGCAGATTAAGCGTGATGTTCTGCCAGCTCTCCATCTTTGGGGTAATCGCATCGACCGTGTCCGGATCGTCGGCGCGCAAAAATTCCAGCGCCTGTTCTGAGAACACCACGCCAAAGCCGAAGGTGGCGCCGGCCGCGTTCTGCTCGAACAGGTCGATGCGGGCGTCACGGTGCCGCTTTTTCCAGAAATAGGCGAAGGTGAGCCCGCCGGGCCCTCCGCCAAGCACGGCAATGCGCACAACCTCCTCCCTAAGCCGCGCAAGCGGCATCAATTTCCGCTCTTACCTTCACTGCAAGCCAATTCTGGATGACACAACCTTTACAGCTTTCCTCTTAGGGTTTGTCACACCTTGATCATGCGCTTGCCGCGGTTTTCCCCGGCGAGCAAACCAATCAGCGCCTTCGGCGTATTTTCTAAGCCGTTGATGATGTCTTCCTGGACTTTCAGTTTGCCGGAAGCGACCCAGGATTGCAGGTCGGACAACGCCTTGTCGCGCTGGTCCATGAAGTCCATCACAATAAAACCCTGCATGATGAGACGCTTCACCACGATCAGGCCGGGCACGCCGCGCGGCCCCGTCGGTGATGGCGCGCCGTCATATTGCGAGATTGCACCGCAGCAGGCGATGCGGCCATAATTGTTCATCTGCGGCAGGCAGGCTTCAAGAATGTCGCCGCCGACATTGTCGAAATAGACGTCGATGCCTTTCGGTGCCGCAGCACGCAACGCCTTGAACGCCGCGCCGTCCTTGTAGTCGACCGCGGCATCGAAACCGAGTTCGGACGTGAGCCAGTTGCACTTGTCCTTGCCGCCGGCGATGCCGACGGCGTGGCAGCCCTTGATCTTGGCGATCTGGCCGACGATCGAGCCGACCGAACCTGCCGCGGCCGAGACCACGACGGTCTCGCCGGCTTTCGGCTTGCCGACCTCGAGCAGGCCGAAATAGGCGGTGAGGCCGGCGATGCCGAACACGCTGAGCAGATGCGTCATCGGCTCCAGCTTCGGCATCTTGGTCAGATGCCTTGCCGGTATCGCCGCGTAATCCTGCCAGCCGGTATCGCCGAATACGATGTCGCCTTCCTTCAGTCCCGGCGCTTTCGAGGAGACCACTTCGGCAATGCCGCCGCCGGCCATTACGGTATTGGCCTCGACGGCCGCGCGATAGGTTGCGCCATGCATCCAGGCGCGGTTGGCGGCATCGAGCGAAATATAGCGCACGCGAACCAGCGCCTCGCCGTCCTTCGGTTCCGGAATTGCGGCGTCGGTCAACTTGAAGTGCTCGGGGCCGAGCTTGCCGGCCGGCTTCTCCACCAGCAAGACCTGACGATTGACACTCGCGTTCATGGCGTTCCTCCAAGCGGCTTGGTTATTATTGATGCAGCCGAGCGCGCAACCTACGTGCAACTGCATCGTTGTGCATTGCGCCAACGCTAATCGCATCGTTCGAATTCCACAATGGGAACATTGTGGCACACCGCGGCGCGCGTGGGATCATATTGCGCTGAAGTCAAAATCTGCCACACTAAAAGCCACAGGACTTATGGGGGTAAGAAAAATGTCGAACAGGTTTACGCAATTCATCCTGATTGCGATGGCGCTTGGCATCGTGATGGGGACATTGATCTTCAACTATCTGCCCGACAGCCGGGCGGAGATCGCCACGGACGTAAACCTGATCGCGATGCTGTTCCTGCGGCTGATCAAGATGATCATTGCGCCCTTGGTGTTTGCGACGCTGGTCGGCGGCATCGCCCATATGGGCAGCGGCGCCAAGCTGGGACGGATCTTTGCCAAGACCATGGGCTGGTTCGTCAGCGCCTCCTTCGTGTCGCTGCTGCTCGGCCTCGTGATGGTCAACCTGCTGCAGCCCGGCGCGAACTTCCCGGGCACGCTGCCCGACAAGGCGCAGTCGACCGGACTGCCGGTGTCGGCGTTCTCGATCGAGAAGTTTTTGACCCATTTGATCCCGACCTCGATTGCGGACGCGATGGCGCAGAATGAAATCCTGCAGATCGTGGTGTTCGCGGTGTTCTTTGCGGTGGCGCTCGGTGCGATGCCGGAGCGGGCGAAGCCGATCATGGCGCTGATCGACGATCTCGCCCACATCATGCTCAAGGTCACCGGCTATGTGATGCTGTTCGCGCCGGTCGCGGTGTGGGCCGCGATTACCGCGACGGTGGCGAAGAGCGGTCTCCTGGTGCTGTGGAAGCTCATCGTCTTCATGGGCGGCTTCTATCTCTCGCTCTTGCTGCTGTGGGGCATCCTGGTCGTCGTCGGCTTCATCGTGATCGGGCCGCGATACAGCCATCTGCTGAAGCTGATCCGCGAACCCTTGATGATTGCATTCTCGACGGCGTCTTCGGAAGCCGCCTATCCCAAGACGCTCGAAGGCCTCAACCGCTTCGGCGCGTCGTCGCGGATATCGGCGTTCGTGCTGCCGCTCGGCTATTCCTTCAACCTCGACGGCACGATGATGTACTGCACGTTTGCGAGCATCTTCATCGCGCAGACCTATCACATCGAGATGTCGCTCGGCACGCAGCTTGCGATGCTCGCGACCTTGATGATCACCTCGAAGGGCGTCGCCGGCGTGCCGCGCGCATCGCTGGTGGTGATCGCCTCGACCTTGAGCCAGTTCGGCATCCCCGAGGCGGGCCTGTTGATGATCATGGGCATCGATACGTTCCTCGACATGGGACGCAGCGCCACCAATGTGATCGGCAACTCGCTCGCCACCTCGGTGGTGGCGAAGTGGGAGGGCGAGCTGAAGGCCGAGCATGAGCTCGGGCCCGATGACGTCGTTCCCGGTGACGCGGTTCCGGGCGACGCTGTGCTGGCCGGCCATTGACGGGGTGAAGCATGCATCACGCCTTAAGATCGCTATCGTCGGGCTCCTTGTGGCTGGCGGCCTGCTTGCTGGCAACAGCCGCATCGGCCCAGACCGTGGGCGGCGAGGGGCTTAGCCCCACGCTTGCCAATATCAAGACCACGCACGTCGTGCGGCTCGGCTATCGCGAGAGTTCGCCGCCGTTTTCGTTCCTCGATCAGGCCAACCGGCCGATCGGCTACAGCCTCGAGCTCTGCGAGGCGGTGGTCGACGAAATCGGCGTCGAGGTCGACGATGCCAATCTCAGAATCGAATACGTCAAGGTCACTTCCGACGACCGCATCCAGGCGGTGTTGCAGAACAAGATCGATCTGGAATGCGGGTCGACCACGGCGAATGCCGAGCGCGCCAAGCAGGTGGCGTTCTCGCCGCTGATGTTCGTGGCCGGCACCAAGCTGATGGTGCCGAAGGCTTCCAGCGTCTCGGCGGTGGGAGACCTGAAGGGCAAGACCGTGGTGGTGACCAAAGGCACCACCAACGAGCAGGCAATGCATAATGCCGACAAGAAATTCTCGCTTGGGCTGAACATCATCACGGCGGCCGATCACGAGCAGTCCTATCAAACGCTGGTCGACGGCAAAGCGGACGCGTTCGCGACCGACGACATTCTCCTCTACGGCCTGATCGCGCGGCACAAGTCGCAGGACAAGTTTCGCGTCACCGGCGACTATCTGTCCTACGACCCCTACGGCATCATGTTCCGCAAAAGCGAGCCGCAGCTTGCCGCCGTGGTGGAGCGCGCGTTTCGCAAGCTCGGCTCCAACCACGATCTGATCCCGCTCTACGAGAAATGGTTCGTCAGGAGGTTGCCGACCGGCGAGCGCCTCAATGTCGCGATCTCGCCGCAGCTCGAGGAAGCCTTCAAGTCGATGGACGATTCGCCGGGCGCGAATAATTAGTTGTTCGTCGTCATGCCCGGGCTTGACCCGGGCAACCACGTCTTTCTTCACTGCGGGGCCAAAAGACGTGGATGGCCGGGACGAGCCCGGCCATGACGAATACCTGGATCAATTTCACCCAACACCTTGCCCACCCTATGCGCCAACCGCTGGAATTGTGGGTTGAAATTTTGCACGGCAACGGCGTTGACGATGTTGTTGCCACGGCCGAGCGGCTGCTATCATGCGCAACCATGAGGGTCCTTGAACCTGCGATCCGATTGGCCAAGGAGAGTGATGCGCCCGGCATCGCAGCAATCTATGCGCCGTATTGCCCACCCTACGCTTGGTCAACCCCGGGCATGACGAATCACGCAAACACCCTATCCAGTGCGGCGCTATAGGCAGCGTCGACCAGATCGGGGTAAAACTTGCCGAGCTTTTCCATCATCACGCCCGAATTGATTTCGAGGATTTTTAAGGCGCCGCCGACGCGGATGACGTCGACGGACGCAAAGCGGATGCCGATCGCCTTCGCGGCGTTGACTGCGATTGCAACGCAGGCCTCGCGCGCCTCTCCCGGCTCCAACAATACCGGCCGCGCGCCGGCATCGAGATTATGGCGCCAGTTCAGGACCCGCTTCTTGCTGTAGACGACGGGAGCGAGCTCGTCGATCACGACGACCCGCACCTCGTCCTCGATTTCGACATAAGGCGAAACGGCCAGCGTGAGATGGGACGAAAAAATCTCGGCCGCGGCGCGCTCGAGTTCTGCGCGGGTCGACACCGGAAAGACGGATTGGCCCGACGTGCCTTCGTTGGGTTTGACCACGACACCTTCGGGATGCTTTTCGAGAAGATCGAGCATGGTCGGCCACGACCCCGGCGGCGGAATGTGCGCACTCAGCTTCGGGTTCAGGAACACCGTGTGCGGAACGCAGGCAATGCCGGCGAGCGTGAGGACGTCCGCGGTCGCTGCCTTGTCATTCGCGATTCTGTGCGCGATCGCGCTGTTCAATCCGATATCGTAGCCAAGCGCGAAATATTGCCTTGAGCCGCGCTGCATGACGATCAGCCAGCCCTGCGATCTGACCGCGACTGCGATGTTGTGTCGCGCGCAATAGCGCTTCACGGCTTCGACGAATATTCGCGTGCTTTCGGGCATCGCTTGCTCGCTCATCGGCCTCGGTAATTAATTGCCGGATCGGCGCGGATTTCGGCAAGTATATTGCGGACGCATCCAGGTCTTAACCAATTCGCATCGAACGATTTTCAGAATCCAAAGCCACAGCAATTCTGCGTTGCGCAATTGCGCATCCGGCGAGGTTGATTATCTCCGGAATTCGCGTAGATGAAACGCGAAATTGCCAATCCTATCAGGGGTTTTTGGGTCATTTAGAGCTGGACAACCGAACCCTTCCACCATCTAGGCGTCAGGAAAAACGAAACCAATGAGCGCGTTCTATAGAGAGAAAGTTCTTTCTGTCCGGCACTGGACTGATACGCTTTTCAGCTTCACCGCCACCCGCAATTCCGGCTTTCGCTTCCAGAACGGTCAGTTCGCGATGATCGGGCTCGAGGTCGACGGCCGCCCGCTGATGCGCGCCTACAGCATGGCGAGCGCCAATCACGAAGACGAGCTCGAATTCTTCTCAATCAAGGTCGCCGACGGCCCGCTGACATCGAAGCTCCAGAACATCAAGCAGGGCGACACCATCCTGGTCGGGCGCAAGGCGACCGGCACGCTGATATCAGACAATTTGATTCCGGGCAGCCGCTTGCTGTTGCTGTCGACCGGAACGGGCCTCGCGCCATTTGCGAGCCTGATCAAGGACCCCGACGTCTACGAACGCTTTGAGATGATCGTGCTCGTTCACGGTTGCCGGCAGGTGTCCGAGCTCGCCTATGGCGAGGAGCTGGTGGCCAAGCTGCGCGACGACGAGCTGTTCGGACCGCTCCTCGCCGAGAAGCTCGTCTATTACCCGACGGTGACGCGCGAGCCGTTCCGCAACCGCGGCCGCATCACCGACCTGATCACGTCAAAACAATTGTTCAGCGATATCGGCCTGCCGCCGCTCGATCTTGCAATCGACCGCATCATGATGTGCGGCAGTCCGGCGATGCTGGAAGAGCTGCGCCAGATGTTCGAGGCGCGCGGCTTTGTCGAAGGCAGCCACGCCGAGCCCGGCCATTTTGTGATTGAGAAGGCGTTCGTCGAACGCTAGGTCCCGTGTCCCGGCCTTGAGCCGGGACCTCATGCTGTTGAGCAAGATGGACCCCGGATCTGCAGCGCACCGCAAACGCGCTGCGCTGCGTCCGGGGAACGTATCGACCCCGATCGTCGAACCGACAATGTTATTGGCACGCCCCGCTCCCCCGCTGCTATAAGCACGCCTGAACGTCGCGCGGCCCGTCGCCGCCGCGGCCAGCGCAAGAGGGAGCAACGCCAGCCTTGTCCGTATCCGACCCGACCGGGGCAAAAACGGCGTTTGTGTTTGCCGGCGGCGGCAGCTTCGGCGCCATTCAGGTGGGCATGATGCATTCGCTCACCGCCCATGGAATATCGGCGGACATGGTGGTCGGCTCGAGCGTCGGCGCAATCAACGGCGCCTATTACGCCGGCGATCCCACGTTGAAGGGTGTGCAGCAGCTCGAACGCGTCTGGCGCGGCTTGCAGCGGCACGACGTCTTCCCGATCACCTGGCGGACGCTGCTCGGCTTTCTCTGGCGCCGCGACTTCCTCATCCCGCATGACGGCATCCGCAAGCTGGTGGACGATCACATCCCCTATCGCAAGCTGGAGGAGGCGAAACTGCCGGTGCACATCGTTGCGACCGACATCATCTCGGGCGACAGCGTGGTGATGTCGGAAGGGTCGGTCGCCGAGGCGATCATTGCCTCCACCGCGATCCCCGGCGCCTTCGCGCCGATCCGCTATAAGGGTCATTACCTCTCCGATGGCGCGGTCTCCAGCAACACGCCGATCAAGATCGCGGTGAGGCAAGGCGCCCGGCGCCTGATCATCCTGCCGACCGGTCACGCCTGCGCAACAAAGACGCCTCCGGTCGGCGCGGTCGCCAACGTCCTGCACGCGCTGACGCTTCTGATCGCGCGGCAATTGGTGAGCGAACTGGAAAGCCTCGATCCCGCGATCAAGTACTACGTGGTGCCGCCGCTATGCCCGCTGGTGGGGTCACCTTACGATTTTTCGCGCACAGCTGATCATATCGAGCGCGCCATCGAGAGCACCAATGCGTGGCTGGCGCTGAGCGGCCTGGAACAAAGCGGAATCCCTGAGGAGCTGCGCCCTCACAGCCACTGACCCCGGGCGTTGCACTGCAATAAGGTCGTTTGCCGGCGCGCGACCTAGCCATGTAACGGATTGATTTGTCGGCGGAGAATTCGCTAGCCTCGGAAGCGAGGCGCTGTCATATCGATGAGCGGTAGGTCCAGTATCCTGCGCCGGGTCGCTGCAAAAATTTCGACCGGGCTGCGGTCAGCAAGAAATATTCTACGGCCAGCAAGAATAATAACAGCAGAATTCGCCTGAGGGGTCCCCATGGACACGTTGCTGCTTCCATTCTCGCCACGCTACATCGTTCTCACGATCTGTGCCGTCGTCACGGCATTGCTTCTCGGCCTCGGGATCGTCGATCGCAAGGTGTTCGACATCGTCCTGATCCCGATCGTCATCTTCGGCGCGCTCACGCTGCTCGGCATCCGCGATCTCATGCAAAAGAGCCACGCGGTTTTGCGCAACTATCCGATCTCGGCGCATATGCGCTTCCTGCTCGAAGAGATACGCCCCGAAATGCGGCAGTATTTCTTCGAGAGCGAAAAGGACGGCATGCCGTTTTCCCGCGACACCCGCGCCTTGGTCTATCAGCGCGCCAAGATGGTGCTCGACAAGCGGCCGTTCGGCACCCAGGAGGACGTCTATCGCGACGGCTATGAATGGATGCACCATTCGGTGGCGCCGAAGTCTCACAGCGGTGGCGATAAATTCCGTATCACCATCGGCGGTCCCGATTGCGCTAAGCCGTATTCGGCCTCGGTGTTCAACATCTCAGCGATGAGCTTTGGCGCGCTCAGCCCCAACGCGGTACGCGCGCTCAATGCCGGCGCAAAAAAGGGCAGTTTTGCGCATGACACCGGCGAGGGCGGCGTCAGCCCCTATCACCGCGAGAATGGCGGCGATATCATCTGGGAAATCGGCTCTGGCTATTTCGGTTGCCGCAACCGTGACGGCAGCTTCAATCCGGACGAATTCGCGCGCATCGCGGCAGACGACCAGATCAAGATGGTGGAGCTCAAGGTCAGCCAGGGCGCCAAGCCCGGGCATGGCGGGGTGCTGCCGGCGGCCAAGGTTTCGGAGGAGATTTCCAGGATCAGGGGCGTCCCGATGGGCGAGGATTGCATCTCGCCGGCGACGCATCGCGCGTTTTCGACACCGCTTCAGATGATGGCCTTTGTCGGCAATATGCGAAAACTGTCCGGCGGCAAGCCCGCCGGATTCAAGATGTGCATCGGCCATCCCTGGGAGTTTCTGGCGATCTGCAAGGCGATGCTCGAGAGCGGCATCTATCCCGACTTCATCGTGGTCGACGGCAATGAAGGCGGTACCGGTGCGGCGCCGCTGGAGTTCATGGATCATCTGGGCATGCCGATGCGCGAGGGCGTCAATTTCGTCCACAACGCGCTGGTCGGCATCAATGCGCGCGACCGCATCAAGATCGGCGCCGCCGGCAAGATCGCCACCGCCTTCGACATGGCGCGCGCGATGTCGATCGGCGCCGACTGGTGCAATTCGGCGCGCGGCTTCATGTTTTCGCTGGGCTGCATCCAGTCTCTGAGTTGCCATACCGATCGATGCCCGACCGGCGTCACCACGCAGGACCCATCGCGGGCTCGCGCGCTGGTGGTGCCGCACAAGATCGAGCGGGTCTATAATTATCATCACGCGACCTTGCACGCGCTGGCCGAATTGCTCGCCGCCGCGGGCCTCGAACATCCGCAACAGCTCCGCCCGATCCATTTCTCGAAACGCTCTTCCTCCACCGAGGTCCGCACCTTCGCGCAGCTCTATCCGGCGCTTCGTCCGGGCGAACTGATCGACGGCACCGACGACGTCCGCTTCCGCGACGCTTGGTCGATGGCGCGCGCCGACACGTTCCAGCCGGCGGGGTAGGTATGTCGTCCCGGCGAAGGCCGGGATCCATAACCACAACGCTCAGTTGCTTTGTGAAGTCGGCTGCCATTGTGCCAAAGAGCGCTGCCGCGGCGTATGGGTCCCGGCGTTCGCCGGGACGACGGAAGAAGTTTGTGCCGGCTTCCGCCCCTGCCGCGAAGCCGATTGCGGTGTCGGTCGTTCGGGCTTAGGGTCGTCCATGGGGACGTCGCAGCCTCCCCGTTAAGTGGTGATCCCATGCAAGCGCTGCTCGCTTTTTCTTTGGAGCGAGCACGTGGATGGCATCACCCTTGAACTTCCTCTCTTTCTCCTTGCCACGTTGGCCGGCGCGTTCATCGCAGGTCTGTCGGGATTTGCTTTCGGGCTGGTGGCGGCATCGCTCTGGCTCTACATCCTGACGCCCTCGCAGAGTGCGGCGCTGATCGTTGCCTTTGGCCTTCTGGTGCAGGGCTACTCGGTCTGGAAATTGCGGCGCGCACTGGACTGGCGCAAGCTCTGGCCCTTCGTGGCTGGCGCCGCGCTCGGCGTTCCCGCCGGCGTGACGCTCCTGACCTGGTCGGATCCCCGCAATGTGCGTATCGCGGTCGGAATCCTGCTCGTGATCTACAGCCTCTATGCGTTCTTTCGTCCGTCGCTCAAACTAGCCACCACAGGCGGTCGCATCGGCGATGCGATCGTGGGCTTCTTCAATGGCGTGCTCGGCGGCCTTACCGGCCTTGCGGGCATTCTCGTGACCATCTGGTGCGGATTGCGCGGCTGGCCCAAGGACGCGCAGCGGGCGATTTTCCAGCCGGTGGCGGTTGCGATCTTCCTGATGAGCGGGCTGTGGCTCGGCGCCAAGGGAACCGTCACCGCGGACACGATCAAATTCTTCGTCCTCGGATTGCCCTTCGTGTTTGCGGGAACCTGGCTCGGCCTCAAGCTCTTTGGAAGAATCGATGAAGCCATGTTCCGGAAGATCGTGCTCGCGCTGTTGCTCCTCTCGGGCGCGGCGTTGCTTCTCTGAAAACGGATTCAGGTGCTTGCGTTCGATGCGCGCGTCAGGCCTTCTCCTCGGGCGGCTTGATGTGGCGGAACGAATATAGCAAGGCGAGGTCGTAGGCGATCTTGAGCGTTCCGCAGACGACAAGCGGGAGGCCGGAAAAGGCGGTCATCAGCAGCGCGCCGGAAATGGCCGGGCTGATGGCCGATGCCAGGCTGCGGGGCACTGCGGTGACGCTTGCGGCCGCCGGCCGCTCCGCCGGCGTGACCACGGCCATGACGTAGGAGGTGCGGGTGGGCACGTCCATCTGCGACAGCGCGGCGCGCAATAGCAAAAGACCGAGCGCTGCATAGAGGTTGGGAGCAAAGGCAGCCAGTATCAGGAATAGGCTGGACGGAATATGGCTGAACACCATGGTATTGACCAGGCCGACGCGCTTGGCGAGCCATGCCGCGACTGGATAGGAAAAGGCGCTCAGCGTGCTTGACCAGAAGAAAAACAATCCCGCTGCCGACAGCGAGAGATCGAAGCGCTCGAACAGCCAGAGCACCAGCAGCGACTGGGCGACGAAGCCGCCCGCGAAGGCATCGATGGAAAACAGCGCGGCGAGCTTGTAGACGGTGCTTCGCGAAGATCCGAGCGGGGCGTGCGGCGCCTGCTCTTGCGCAGTTGCGCGGGGGACCTGACGATAGAGCGCCGCGCTCAGAACACCCAGCGCGGCATAGGCGTAGAACATCAGACGGAACGCCGAAAGCCTGGTGCTCCCCGTTGAAACGAGAAAATCGGGTAACGAGGCGGCGAGCGAGCCGGCCGCCGCGGAAAGTGCCCCGATCAGGCTATAGCGGGCAAAGATGTGGGTACGTTGGTCGTCGGTCGCACTGCGCGCCAGCGCCGCGTGCTCCAGCGGAACGAGGACGCCGAGATCGCCCGCGGACGGATTGATCGTGCCGACAAAGGCTACCAGCGCGATCAGGACGAAGCGCTCGACATTCGGAAATGCGAGACCGGTCGCCGCCATCAAACCGGCGCCTAACAGCATCAGCGCGCGCAGATCGTGACGCGGCGCGATCCAGCCGACGATCAATGTCAAGAGCGCCGTTCCCAATAGCGATGCCGTGGCCACAAGGCCAACGGCAATGGCGTCGTAGCCAAGCGCCGTCATGTAGGCCGGCAGGATGATGATCGCAAACCCGTCTCCGAATCCGCGCAACGCGCGTGCCGCATAGAGCAAGGAAATCGGGGAGCCGGATACCGCGGCATCGGGCCTGGTCGCGACGCTTGTCATCGTGTGTTCCGAAGCAATCTCGGCATGTCAGTCGCCCGCTTGCGGCAGCGGTGTGATCCTCACCTGGTCGAAGCGCGTGACGCTGTCGGCCTTGGTCCAGAGCGCAACCCCGCCGGCTTCCGTAAAGGTCTTGTCGGTCACGCTGAACAGCGCCTTGCCGTCATAGGAGACGGTGAACCGCTCGCCTTCGGCGCGAAGGCCGAGCATGTGCCATTCGTTTGCGGTTACCCTCAAATTGGCGCCTTCCAGTTGCTCGCGGCGGCCGCCCACGACGCGATAGAAACGGACATTATCCTCCAGCGCGTTGGCGCGCGCCACATAGTAATTGTCGGCATCTTCGAGCCGCACCGCGATGCCGCCGGCCTGATCGATCTTGCCGCCCACCGCCTTGAAGCGGAGTTCAACCGCGACATCGGCCGCCGAAAAGCTGTCGGGGATGGCGAGGGGAAAGCGATAATCTGTGCGGTCGGCGCTGGTCTGCTCGATCGCTTGGCCGGCTTGAGCCGTCTTGTCTTCGACGACGCTCCACGCGCCGTCTTCGCCGCGGCCGGTGCGTGCAAAGGTGAATCCGGCCGGTGGTGATCCGAGTTTCATTCGATCGATGGCAATCATGGGTGCTCCCGTCTCCGCAAAGGTGGATGATCCCGTGCACGCAAGAAAACACGCGGCCAGAGCAACGTTCAGGGCTAGCCTGGTGGCGCAAAACAACGTTCGTCCGCTTGCGTTCACGAGCGCTTTCTCGATGCATCGCCGGCTATTCGGCAAATTGACCCGCGGGCCTGCCCCGCCTCACCATCTCGCCGCAATACGCGTAGAGCGCGTCGTAGACGATCCACTCGGCGGCATTAAGCGCGTGGTCATCCCTGTAGCCGAGATGCCGGAAGCCTTCGGCCACTGCCTGGAGCCCCGGTCCCTCGGCCTGATGGTAGAGCGTGTTGTCGGTATCGGCGCCGTTGACGATCCGGCCCAGCAGCACGAGGGCAGGATCGCCCGTCAGCTTGTACTTCTTGAGGATTGCTTCGAAGGAGCACTCCTTGCCATGGTGGCCAAGCTCGACGTCCTTGACGTCGTAAGGAATGGCATCGAGCCGCTTTGCCTCCGCCATCACCTTGTCCGCGGGCGCGAAGACGAACTCGGCATCCTTGTCGACGAACTTCTTGATGAGCCAGGGACAGGCTACGCGGTCGACCTTGACGTGTTCACGGGTAATCCACTTCATCTGATCCTCCTGTTTGACTTAGTCCTCTCGGATCAACGATCCGCCAGGACGAGAATTCCGCCGTGGCTGGGTGAAATCACATAAAGCTGGTCCGGCGGCACCAATACGGTTGTGTGCGCTCCGGAGCTTGTCATCGTGCGTACGGCGTTGCCGGTTCGCGGATCGATCGTTTCAACGAGTCCCGGCTCGCCGATCGCGACATGGACGCGGCCGCTCGACGGATTGAAGAAGGTCACATCCGGCGGGCCCGCGATCGGCCAGACGTTGGTGATATCGCCGGAGCCAAAGTCGATTTCGACCAGGGCGCCATCGTCGCAGGCAGCGTAGAGGCGGCCGCGGGAATGGTCGATGTCCAGACCATGCGCGCCGCCTGACGGCAGTTTCCACTGCGCGACCGGGTGCAAATCCGGCAGGCCGACGACCAGCACCATCGATGGCTCCCGGATACAAAGGAATAACCGCCCGGCGGCAGCATCGGTGACACACCACCGCGGTCGGCCAGGCAAATCGATGGCGACCTGCTTGCCATCGTTCAGTCCAAGGGAGTGCAGTGTCGGTGGTTCGCGCTCATCGCCGATGCAGGCGACGATCCCGAGCGCCATCCGGTTTACGATCGCCGCGCCGTTCGGCCGGGCGCCGGTCTTGAACAGCGCTTTGGTCTTGAACGTAACGGCGTCGAGCCAGGCGACACTTGCCGAGCCGCGGTTGGTGACGAGGACCTCGCCATTGTCGGCGACAGCGCCGGCCGCGCCCGGAAATCCCCGCAGCGTCGCGACGTGCTTTTGAGCATCATGGTCGATCACCTCGACGCAGTCGCGCGCGGTGTGCGCGATGAAGGCCCGCCGGGTTTTTGGATCGAACGTGCCGTGGTCGAAGGCGCTGCCCGCCGCATCCGGCATCTTGATGACACCGACGGTTCTCAGCGGCATGGCCATGCCACGCTGCTGCGCCGCGAGAGGCGTGAAATCCGATTGACCAAGGGGAGTGGGAGCCCGTCCATGCGCAATCTCCTCGAAACATCGAGCGTTGCGCAGAGCTTGGACGGTGTGCCGTCTGACGGGGAGCCTGCGTTTCCCCGTATCATCAACTTAGCCATGCCAGGAGCTTCCGGCAAGTTCTCCGATCATTCGAATTTGCCGTCAGTATTTCGGGCGGTGCGAATTCGCCCATTCGCGCGCGTGCGCAATGGGCTCGCGAGGCGGCAGCGTCGCACGCAGCTTTCGGGTGGCCGGCAAATTCTCCATCCGCTCCCGCCACCGGCAAAATGCCGGATATTTGGGGTACATGGCTTTGCCTTCCTCGGTCAGGCTGAAAGCAAACGTGCTGGGCAAAATGAAGAAGTCGGCAAGCGAGAGCTCGGTGCCAAGCAGGTAGTCCTGGCCGCGCGACAGCTCGCGCTCCATGACGCCAAGGGCAAGCTCGACCTTGGGCAGCGCATGCGCCACGACCTTTTCGTCGGACGCAATGCCGAGTTCGGGAAAGACCAGCCGTTCGTGAGTGACGTGGTAGATCATGTAGGGGTAGTAGTAGGAATTGACCGCGCTCACCCACTGGTTCATGCGCGCCCGTTCGCGAGCATCCTGCGGCGTCAATCGCGGTCCATCAAACGCCTCGTCGATATAGGCGGCGATGGCGCTGGTCTCGTAGACCGTGAAATCGCCGTGCCGCAGGATCGGGACGCGGTTGAACGGATGCAGGGCCAGATGCTCCGGCTTGCCCATCACGGGCTCGAGGTCGTTGAAGATATAAGGCACGTCCTTGTGCGTCAGGACCAGCCGGACAATGTTGACAAAAGTGCTTCGCGGAAAACCGTAGACAATCGGATCGGGCACCTGCTCCTCCTCGCTCTTGGGTCAATGTTTACAGAGATTGGTCATCGCCAGAATGGTTTGTTGGCCTCGTCGATCGCCTGCTGCCTCGTGAAGCCAATGTCGTCGAGCAGATGCCGATCATCGGCGAGATTGCGAAAGGCGGCGCGCCGCCGGCTTCGTTCGGTCCAGCGCAACAAATTGTCCAACCATCTCCACCATGAATTGGATTGGGGATGGCCGTCCGGCAGGCCGTGGTATCGATGCTGGCCGGATGGGCTGGCGTCGCCGAAATGCGTTGACATCGAACCGCTCCAGATCACATGATTTGTAATCATTGGCTGTTTCGATAGGCCCGGTTGGTAGGGCCCGCAAAGCATCGTTTCTCGGGCCTGCCCTAGTTTTTCTCATCAACTCCTTGTTCAAGGTTTGCGATGCGTCCGCGCCTGCCACCGTTGAACACCCTGAAGGCCTTCGAAGCCGCCGCGCGGCATGAGAGCTTCACGCGCGCCGCCGAGGAGCTTTGTGTCACGCAGGGGGCGGTGAGCCACCAGGTCAAGGCACTGGAAGCCGAACTTGCCGTCAAGCTCTTCAATCGCGAGCGCCAGCGCCTCATCATTACGGAAGCGGGCCGCGACTACCTCAATGTTGTGCGCGATGCGCTGGACCGCATCGCCGTCGGCACCGAGCGGCTTCTGCAGCGGCAAAGCACGGGCGTTCTTACCGTCAGCACCTCGCCGGACTTCGCCGCCAAGTGGCTCGTGCACCGGCTCGGCAATTTTGCCGAAGCGCACACCGGTATCGACCTCCGCGTCTCCGCGACACTGCATCATGTCGACTTCGCGCGCGAAGAGGTCGATCTCGCGGTGCGCCATGGCGACGGCAATTGGCCCGGACTCGATACTGTCAGGCTCAGCGCCGAACAGCTCTTTGCCGTATGCAGTCCGAAACTGCTGTCGGGCCGCCGCCGGCTCGGCAAGGTGTCCGATATCCTCAAGTTTCCATTGATCCACCTCGATAGCCGATCGGATTGGACGAACTGGTTGCAGGGCGCAGGCATTGATGATGCCGACGTCACCCACGGCCCGGTATTGAACCGCGCGAGCATGGTCATTGACGCTGCGATCGGCGGGCAGGGTGTTGCGCTTGCGCGCACGACCTTGGCAGCGTGGGATCTCATCAACGGCCGGCTGGTGCGGCCGTTCCCGGATTCGCTGCGTTTGTCGAAGACCTACTGGATCGTTTGCCCGAAGGCGACCGCTGGTCTGCCGAAGATCGCGACCTTTCGCGATTGGCTTCTTTCGGAAGCGTCGAAGGATTTGCGCCAACTAAAGACGCACGGTTCGCCATCGAAGGCATTGAGGAAGAACGGGGACTGACCGTCAGCGATCG